>JASEJL010000117.1 GCA_030016465.1 Patescibacteria group bacterium
TCGGAAAGTATTATATAAAATTATTGCTTTTTAGTCCAAATGTTACTCAATTACCATATTTTTAAACCAGAGAGTGTTGAGACTTTCAAGGATTTGGATAAAGTTGGAGAATTCTCTACTGAGTTTATACTTGTTGTAACCGAGTTGATGGCAATACAAGAAAAAACTAACTATCCAACAGGATCTCTTACTGAGAGTTTATACAGGGATTTTGGAGTAAAAGATAGGTTCTCTGTGATACAAAAGGCGGTACTCAAGCGATTGAGATGATAAGAATTACGGTGATAAGTCCACTGCATCGCCTAACACAGCATATACGGCTCACTCCGTTCGTCCAAATTCCGCCTTCGGCGGAACTTCGCATAGCCCGTAAGAACGTTAGGGGACGTTGGTAACAAACGTAAAAACATTTGACATAAGTTCCCATCTTCCGCACCCTAAGGTGGTGAAAATAGGAACTTATTAAATGGTGAGAGGCGATTCTCCCTATTTTATATAAAGACATTAAGAGAAAGGAGGACTAATATGCAACTCTTGGAGGCTAAACAAAAACTTGAAGAAATAATTAGTGTGCTTTCAGAGAGTAAGTTGAAGGAGGTAATTGACTTTGCCAGTTATTTAAGAGATAGAGAAGAAGCTGAGGAACTTTTAAGGATGCAGGTAAATTCAAGGACTTATCTGGAATGGCTGAGTCCTGAAAATGACATTTACGATGAAGTCTTTAAAGATGAAATTAAGTAGAGGTAATATTGTCCTTTGCAAAGTTCCAATGCCTTCAGAAGAATTGAGGGAGTTCAAACTAAGACCTGGCTTGATTGTCTCGAAAGATCTAAACAACAAAAGACTCGATGATGTAATTATAGCCATTTGTACATCTAAGATTTCGAGGAGTCAAGAACCAACACAATATCTTATTGAAGGGGATGAGATTGCTCAAGCAGGAATAAAGGTTACCTCAGTTGTTAAATGTGAGTCTTCATTAACTATAAACAAGTCAATGATCATCAAAGTCCTTGGAATGCTTTCTGGAGATGGAATTCGTAAAGTTAATGAGTGTCTAAAAGATGCTCTTAAATTAAGGTAAGAGTTCTCAGGTGTATTCAGTAGGGCGAGTTCGGCTAACACGGTGTTTGTGGAAATCTATGCCTCCACAAATTTTGCTTTGCAGAACTTCTTTTACATCAGGAACGTGAGACGAAATTGTGGCTTTAAAAACAGAGGGATATGAGGATAAGAGTTATGAGACTGAATGAAACAGAGAAACTTGCATTAAGAAAATTTAAAATGACGATAGAAGAGGTATTAGGAGGTAACCTTGTAGAAGTGAAGTTGTTTGGCTCTAAAGTTCGGAGGGAGGCTCGGAAGGATTCTGATATAGATGTGTTAGTAATTATATCAAGTGGTGACTGGCATATATGTGATGTAGTTTATGGTATAGCCACTGACATACTCCTTGAAACTGAAGTTTGTATATCTCCAAAGGTTATCAACAGAAAACAGTACAATTATCTTTATAATATACTGTTTCGCCTAACTCGGCTTCGCCGAGTTCGTAAACCTTGAAAACGATAACCAAAATGACGCTTCGCTCCATTTTGGCTATGAGGACAATGAGGGGGTTGGTAACAAACGTAAAAAACATTTGACATAAGTTATACGTGTGATGTCAAACAGTGAATGCAGGAGTAGCCCGAGGAGTATTTAACAACAATAGTGACTTGAAAGACAGGCTATTAGGGTGATTTCTTGCGTTTCTTACCAGCGTCCCCTATTCCTTTAATCTCAGGATTACTACCAGAAGAAACAGAAGCACAAGAGGAAATTGTTAAAACTTGGCTTCCTTTCTTTTGGGTAGCTACTGCAGTTTTGTTAATAGGCGGATTACCATTTGTAATAGTGGCACAATCTAGAGTTTTGAATATGGTTAAGCTGGAGACTGCCCAAAAAGTATTCAAAATCGGATTTATTATAATGAGTATAGGAGCGGTAATGATGCTATGGGCAATGTGTCTGGGCATATGCTACCATAAGATTAATGGGCATAAAAATGGTAAATAGAGCGAGCTTGTAACTCTTCTAACCTTCGGTGTTCGGTCTTAGCTTCGCTTCGCCCAAATTGCCTTCGGCAACTTCTTTTATCCGCAAGCCGTTATACGCTATATTGCTCCATTTATTTAACTCGACTTTGTCAGATTACAAGGTAATGAACTGATTTTTAATAAGGAGGAAAGAATGTCGTTGTTAACTGATACTGATT
>JASEJL010000016.1 GCA_030016465.1 Patescibacteria group bacterium
AATTAAAACGCCATTTTATCCTCAAAAATAGATATCTTTACTTCTTTATTTAAGAGAAAGCCAATTGAATTTCTGGATAAATATCAAAAATGGAGAAAAATAGCCAAACATTGAGTTTGTCCAAAAACACCTAAAACTATTACTGATGTTCTCATATTGTACATTTGCTTGACAGAATTTAGATAAGTTGAATATAGATTTAGACCTTGTTAGCTTAAGACCTCTTATCTCTTTTTGAACCTTAAGCCTTCGGCCACAATTTCGTCGAAGGCTCTTTTCTTTTAAACAAATACAGGGATTAAATCCCTGTGTTAAATTTTATTTATAATTCTACCTTAGCTGACAAATCTCAAAAAATGGGGAGATTGCCTTTTGAATTTCTAATAAATATTCTTGGGGATAGGGTTTGATTTTTTCAAATTTTGGGTCAATTGTTTTTTCTGGCCGGAAATTTTGGAGATAATATCTTTTTGCACCTCGAATCCATTTTGCCATTTCTATTACAACTTCTTTTGTATGGAGTGAAGGTACTACTGTACTTCGGAATTCGTAATCAGTTTTACCCTGTTTTAAAATATCAATGCTTCTTTGGATTTTTTTAATATCAATTTTTCGGCCGACGAATTCACTATATCTTTCTTTTGGCCCCTTAATATCCATAGCGACGTAATCAACTAATTTCTCATCAATTAACTTTTTTAACATTTGAGGATTTGAACCATTGGTATCTAATTTTGCTAAATACCCTAATTTTTTTATTTTTTTTATAAAATCTGGTAAATCTTTATTTAAACTTGGCTCGCCGCCAGTAATGCAAATTCCTTCTAATAATCCTTTTCTTTCTTTTAAAAAATTAAAAAATTCTTTTTCTGAGATTTGGGGATGGCTTTTTATCCTTTCAGGTAAAACTAATTCTGGACTATAACACCAGGGACAACGAAAAGAACAGCCGCTAATAAAAACTGTTGCGGCTATTTTCCCAGGAAAATCAATAAGAGTAGTTTTTTGGAGGCCGCCTAAAATCACATTATTTTTTTAGAAGGAATTTTTTCTTTAGGTAGAGTAGTTATTTTTTCTTTTTGATATGTCCTGTATTCTCTTCGCCATCTGAATTCTTCTTTTTTGCCAAGATTCCATTGCTGGACCGGACGAAGGTAGCCGACTATTCTGCTATAAACTTCGCAAGGTTGCTTGATTGTACATTTTGGACAGAAAAAGTGTTCTCCTTCCAAATAGCTGTGGCTGGGGCAAATCGAGAAGGTAGGCGTTAATGTAATGTATGGCAGGTGAAAATTTTCAAAAATTTTTTTCACTAAATTTTTAACTGATTGGGGATCAGAAATCCGTTCCCCTAAAAAGAGGTGGAGAACCGTGCCGCCAGTATAGCGGCACTGAAGTTCATCTTGAAGTTTTAGGGCTTCAAAAATATCGTCGGTAAAATTTACTGGCAGGTGCGAACTGTTGGTATAGTATGGCACTTCTTTTGTCCCAGCAGTAATAATATCAGGATATCTCTCTTTGTCAGCTTTTGCCTGTCGGTAAGCGGTCCCTTCGCCCGGTGTGGCTTCGAGGTTATACAGGTTATCGGTTTCTTTTTGGTATTTTACCAGTCTCTCTCTCATAAAATCTAAAATTTCTAGAGCCAATCTTCTTCCTCTCTTTGAAGCGATGGTCTCTCCGATAAAATTCAAAAGTGCTTCATTCATTCCCATTAAACCAATGGTGGCAAAATGATTTCCAAAATAAGAATTCCTTAATTGTTTAACCGAGGCCAAATAATGTTTTGAATAAGGATAGAGTCCTTTTTCTATAAAGTATTCCAATGTTTTTCTTTTTATTTCCAAGCTTTCCTTGGCCAGGTCCATCAAATGACCTAGTCTTTCAAAAAATTCTTTTTTGGTTTTTGACAGATAGCCAATTCGAGGTAAATTAATCGTGCAGACTCCAATACTTCCGGTAAGGGGCGATGAACCAAAAAGCCCGCCGCCTCTTTTGTAAAGCTCTTTATTTGAGAGTCTTAATCGACAACACATTGAGCGAAAATCCTCCGGTTTCATGTCCGACTGGATGAAGTTTGAAAAATAGTTCACGCCATACATTGCTGTTGCTTTCCAAAGAGGCTCCAGATCTGAATTGTCCCAATCAAAATCTTTAGTAATGGAAACTGTTGGAATGGGAAAAGTATTATGGACTAATAACTGATCGGCAATAAAATTTTCGCTTTCAGTAGAAAAATCATAAACCAATCCATTAGAAGCGGTGGTTTTTTCAATTTTTCTAATTTTAATGAAAGAAATATTATTTTTTTCAATTTCTTTTAGAACTGCTGGAATTTTAATTTTAAATTTTTGAGCCAATTTTACTATTTCTTTTGTTTTCTCTAAAGAAACAGAGGTCTGGTGGGAAATTCCAAATTTTTGAAAAATTCTTCTTTTTGAATTTCGATATCTTCGACCGAGAGAATCGTAAAAATAAGGCTCTTTTTCTAAAAATACCTCAACAATTTTCTCTAAACCGCTCTCTTTGATTGGAATTTTAGAAATAAAGCTAGAATCTTTTGGTTTTATTTTTTGGTTTTGCCAGATATTTAATCTCCATCTCTTTCTTCCTTTCCAAGTATATTCATTTAAAGTGTGGAAAACTTGTAATTGTTTCAAAAGAGTTGAAATACCATAAATTAGTTCTCTCGAGATAGAAGTTACTATAATATTTTTTCTTAAATAAGTATTCCCTTTAAAATAACTAGTTAAAAATAACTTTTTCATTTCTGGAGATAATTCAAAAATAATTTCTGGAACTTTTTTCTCTTTTTTGTTTTTGATTTCAAAAATTTCTGTGATAATTCTTCTTACCAGTTTTGAATGAATTCTCACTTCAATTAAATTTCTATCTTTAATCTCTCGAGTCTTTACTGGAACTCCTTTAAATATTTTTGCCGCTAACTTAACTAAACGATAGGCTTGTTTTTTTTCTTTACTTAAATTAAACTCTAAACTCACTCCTCCATATTTTTTATTTTTTTCTGAAGAGCCTTTGGCGCAATACCAACCCAAAAACTCTATTAGTTCTTTAGTAATTGGGAGATAGTTAGCAATTTCAATTGTTGAGCCTTTTAGAGTTAATTTAGCCTGCGAGAAGTCAAATTCCTTTAATCGTTCTTTGAAATTAACTAAGGGGAAAACTAAAACCTTATAAGAAGAATTATTACATGGCCTCTTTCTCTTCTCTTGATAAAGAAGAGTATCTTTGAAAACATCTCTTATGTAAATACCTACTTCTTTTCCTTTTTTAACAAATTCTTCGGCTAAAGAAATTTTGGAAATTTTATTTTCTCCCGAGGGAATAATTCGTGGTGAAATTAAATAATCTCCTTTTCGTAATTCTGAGGCGGCGAAACTTTGAATTTGACCTTCTTTTAATACTAAAACCGAATGGGAAGGAGTAACTTTTATACTAAATCCACCCACCGTAAAAATCTTTAAAAGAGATTCGGTTGGATGACGAACCAAAAAATTAACTTTTTGCCAATTTACTTCTCCCTCTTTTAAGCCTAAACACTTTATATTTAAATCTCTTACATCTAATACTTGACAATTATTTTCTTTGATATAAATTGGTTTCCCTTTTGCCATTAATCCATCAATATAATTTCCAATTTTCACCAATCTTATTTTCCCCGAATTTTTAATTGGACATAAGCACTGGCTATCGACACTAAAAGGTCTTCCTTTTGCATCACCCTCTATTAAAACTTCATAAAAAGCCCGAATAAACATGTTCATTTCTTCTTGGAATTCGCTGTAAGTTTCTTTTTGAGATTCGCCATTAATGATAACCGGCTGATTTTTATAAAAATCGGGAACTTTGATATCTAAAGAAACATTTATAAATGGTGTATTGCCTGTAATAAAAACTTGGCCATTTCTTTTGGCAATAACCGTTTCATTTTCAGTGTGAACGCTCCAGATAACTCCTTGATAATTGACTTTTTGAATGTTTTGGATAGTATCGTGCTTAGCTTCTGTTAAGGTTAAGATATATTGCTTCTTTTTAGAAATGCCTTGAATTTTTCTTGTTTTAGAATTGAAATTATAACCAGCTAAGATTGATATTATTTCTAACCCCTCTAATATTTCTTTATTGGTAACTATGATTCTCTTTCTATATTTCTCTCGCCACTCGTTGCCTTTTATATAGGTGTCCAAGAAAAGTCTAGCCTGTCTTTTACTAAGATTAAAAAGAAAATGAGGAAATTTTTTCTCTATCGTCCCAAGCCACTGATGGACAACTTTACTTGAAGCAGATAAAAGTCTAATGTGAGTGCAAGTTCCCAAGCCAATTTGAGGTCTTATCGTAAAGTCCAAGTTAAAACTATTTAACAAGTCAATAATTTCGTTATAGTTTTCCGAGGAAGTTTCCGGAGATTGATAAATACTTACTCTATGACTCCCGTCCTTTTCTATGCTTCCTTCAGAAAGCATCCAAGCAAGAAGTTTTAACTGATTATCTTCTATATTTAAATCAGGATTACTATTTTCACCACTGACTGGTATTGAGATGCGGGATTTATATTTTAAAATCTCTTCAATTGGCTCTAAAGTGTATGTATTTTTACTGAAAACTTGCCTGACCACCCGATGGTGAGGCGAGATAAGCTGACTCTGACTCCGATTGCGAAGATTATACATTGGCCCCATATAATCTCTAACAAAAATATTTTTTACTTCTTTTTTCTCTATCTGAGCAGTTTTCGGATTAAAAGTATAGATAATGTCTTTTTCTTTTATTTCATTATATGATTTCCAACCATCAGGGCTTAAAATTTTAGTATCCTCAGAAAGACACTGAAATCCGACGCGCGTTGGCACCATGCAATTATAAAGAAATTCTTGCATTGCCTGTTTAACTTCTAAATAGTTCAATCTGTCATACCTAATAAAGGGTGCCAAAAGTGTATCAAAATTGGAAACAGCTTGAGCTCCTGCTGACTCTCCCTGGAGTGTAAAAAAGAAATTTACCAATTGACCTAAAGCTGTTCTAAAATGTTTTGGCGGCCGGGATTCTATTTTTGATGGAACTCCACCAAAACCACGCAACAACAAGTCATAAAGATCCCAGCCGGCACAATAGGGGGCTAGGATTTCTAAATTGTGAATGTGAAAATCTTCATTGACAGCAGCTTCTCTGATTTCTTTAGGGTAAATTTTATTCAACCAGTATTTTTTAGAAATTTCTTTAATTGCATATTGATTAAGCCCCTGCAAAGAAAAAGTCATGTTGGCATTTTCTTGAACCTGCCAATCTAATTCTTTGATGTATTTATCAACCATTTCGGTTGACTCATCAACTATGGCCACTGCCTCTCTGATTCTCCTTCTTTGTTCTCGGTACAAGATATAGGCCTTGGCAGTTTCCACCAGGTCTTCTAAAATTAAAACTTCTTCAACAATATCTTGAATCTGCTCAACTTGAGGAATTTCAGTTTTTTTAAATCTTCGATTTAGGATTTGAACTACTCTGTCAGAAAGTTTTTTGGCCCGATTGCCATCACCCTGACCAGTAGCAGTTAGGGCCTTAAAAATGGCATCACTTATTTTAGCCTGATCAAAATCAACAATGGTCCCATCTCGTTTTTGAACTTTGGTGATTTTATTTTCAACCATACCAACAAAAAAAATTACAGATTACTATATTTTAAGCCGATAAAAAAACCTCGTCAACCGGGAGGTCAAGGCCAAAATTTGTGGAAAACTCGGCCCATCACTTTTTACTATCAAAAGCAAAGTTTAGTTAAACCTTCAAAAAAGTGGTGGGGGTTAAAATCCAGTGACTATTATGGTTACTTTTATCTCACCTTTTCTCAATTTTTCATCTTCAACCGCGCCAAAAAGGACTTTGGCCTGGGGATTAATTTCTTGGGTTAAAATTCGGCCTATTTCTTCTATTTCAGAAAGGGAAATATCTTTGCCGCCAGCGACATTAAACAAAACTCCCCTAGCTCCTTTTGGTTTTGATTCCAATAAAGGAGAGTAGAGAGCAGTTTGGGCTGCTATTTCGGCTCGCTTTTCTCCTATTGCCTTGCCTATTCCAAAAAAGCAGGTTCCCGAATCTTTTAAAATTGTCTTAACACTGGCAAAATCGACATTGACAAGACCGGGACTTATTATTAAGTCAGAAATCCCTTTCACTCCTTCTCTCAAAATATCATCGCAAAACCAAAAAGCATTAAAAAAGGGAGTTTTAGGATCCAAATTTTCTAATAATTTATCATTGTTAATGGCAATTAAAGCATCAATTCTTTCCCGGAGTTTTTCTTTTCCAGCCAAAGCAATTTTTCTCCGATAATTTCCTTCAAAAGAAAAAGGCAAAGTACAAATACAAATGGTTAAAATACCCAAGTTTTTTGAGATTTCCGCAACCACTGGCGCCGCTCCGGTGAAAGTGCCTCCACCAAGTCCTCCGGTCAAAAAAATCATATCTGCTCCTTTTAAAATTGCCGCAATTTCATCTCTTTGTTCCTCAGCCGATCGTTTTCCAATTTCTGGATTCATACCCGTACCCAAACCCTGAGTTATCTTTCGGCCAATTCTCAATTTTAAATCAGCTTTAATTTTCTTTAAATCCTGATAATCAGTATTGATGGCAATTAATTCTGGCCCTTTAATTTTAGATTTTTTCATTCGCGAAATAGCATTGCCACCCGAACCGCCAATGCCTACCACTTTAATTTTAGTCATAAAATCATCAACGAATATCGAATATGTTACGAATTTACGAATAAAGGAATTATTTATATGTTCACTCATTCACTCATTCGCTCATTCGCTTATTCGCTTATTCGTATGGATTCGTTATTCGTTGATTTACGGTATAAAGATTTTAAAAAATCTCTTTAATTTGGAACTTATTCCAGCAGTAGAGAAAGAAGATTTTTCGGTCTCTTTCTCCAAATCCTGGCCTAAGAGCACTAAACCAATCACGGTGGCAAGACTTAAATCTTCGTCTAGATCTTCAATTCCTTTTGGTTTTCCTAATCTGACTGGCAAATGAAATTCTTTTTTAGCCAGCTCTACTATTCCCGGCAATTTTGCTCCCCCACCAGTCAAAACTATTCCGGCTGGCAAAAGTCTCTCTTTGGAAATTTTCTTTAATTCTTTATTAATTTCTCGCAAAATCTCAGAAACTCTGGCGGCAATAATATTTGTCAACTGTTTTTGAGAGAAAATTAAAGTTTCTTCTTCTCCCAATTTTATTTTTTGTCTTTTTTGACCGCCTTTTAAAAAACAATTGCCAAATTCAATTTTAATTCTTTCAGCAATCTCAATATCGGTTTTTAAACCAATGGCAATATCGTTAGTAATATTAGCCGAACCTATGGGTAAGACCGCTAAATGAATTAAATCTCCTTCTTCAAAAATCGCCAAATCACAGGTTCCAGCTCCGATATCTAAAATTGCTACTCCTAATTCTTTTTGTTTTTCAGAAAGACAAGCTCTGCCAGCAGCTATTGACGAGGGAACCATATCTAAAATTTGTAATCCCGAATCTAAAATTGTTCGGGTTAAATTATTTAAATAAGGAGAAAAACCAGCCAAAACTAAAACCTCAGCTTCCAGTCTTATCCCTTTTAAACCCAAAGGGTCTTTTATTCCCTTTTCTCCATCAATAATAAATTCTCGAGGAATAACATCGAAAATTTCTTTATTGGAAGGAAGATTAATCGTTTTAGCAGCTTCTAAAACCCGACTGATATCTTCTTCGGAAATTTTTTGGTCGGCCCGGGACACAGCAATGGAGCCACGAGAAGATATTGAAAATAAATGAGCCCCACCAATATTTAGATAAATAGAATTAATTTGCTGGTTTTGTTCTTTTATTTTTAAAAAATTTTCTCTCAAAATCCGAGAAAGTTCCTCAGGTTGGATAACCACTCCTCTTCTAACTCCAAAAGAAGGAAATTCTTGATAATTAGACATTGTTAATCCTTCTGGTGTTCTCTTTGCTATTAAAATCTTAATATTCTGAGTTCCGAGATCCAAACCGCAAATTAAATTGGTTTTCCCCATTATTTAAAAATTAAATTTAAATAATAATTTTCTTTTTCGGCCATTTTTTTTGCTTCCTTCTCCGGTTTTTCATGGTCATATCCTAAAAGATGCAAAATGCCATGGATTAAAACTCGGGCCAGTTCTTTCTCAAAAGTGACACCGACTCTCCTGGCATTTTTCTTCACCACTCGAAGGCAAATTACTATCTCTCCTAAACCATAACCATCTCCGGCAAAAGCCAAGACATCAGTCACCCGATTCTTCCCTAAATATTTTTTATTTAATGCCTTTATTCTTCCTTGACCAACCAAAGCAATCGATAACTCTGCCCCTCCTTTATTTTCCTCCTCTAAAACCTTTTCTGCAACTTTCTTGAAGAATTCCTCATCAACCGGATTAGTAGTCAAGTTATTAATTTCAATCATAAATCATTTTTTATTATTTCCTCTAAAATTTTTATTGTCATTTGCCGCTTGGCCCAATTTTTTATGTATTTTAGATCTAATTTTAATTTTGGATTATCAAGAATAATTTTAACATCCTCTAAATGTTTTGAAGATTCGCTTTCTTTATACCAAGTGAGTTTACTTAAAATTAAATCTTCAGGAGAAACAAAAAATATTTTTTGATTATCTATTTTTTTAGCTATAGCTCTCTCTAGTTTTAATTTTCCATAAATATCTGCTTTACTATTCTTTACCCAAAAATCTACTTTTAAACCGGTTTGCGGATGAATGAAATTAAATTCACCTTTTCTTTCTAAAGCATCTTCCATAGCTTCTTTTGAAACATAAACATCTTTATCAACTCTTAGCAAAGCTTTAGCTAAAGGAGAGATATTTTTTGAGGTTAATTCTATTATTATATCAATATCAGCAGTAAAACGAGGTTTTCCCCACACAATAACAGCGAATCCACCGGTGACCGCATAGGGAATCCTTAAATCCTGAAGGATTTTAGCTATTTTACACAAAAGTTGCTCGGGGGTCATTTCTTTTTCTGTTTCTTTAATATTGTTTTTGATTCTCTCAATTTTTTAGCTAATAAAATTAACTGGGAAGTTATTTCCAGTTTTCTTTTGGCTGACATTTCTGAGTAGATTTCATTCTGAATTTGTTCTGCTTTTTGAGGAGTTAAAATGTTTTTACCCATTTTTAGAAGTTAATAAATCTTTTACCAGTTTTGAGACCAAACTTCCATCTGCCCTCCCTTTAATTTTTGGCATTAATTCTGCCATCACTCTTCCTATATCCTTTGCTTCTTTGGCACCGACTTTTTCGATTGTTTCTCTGGCCAATTTTTTGATTTCTTCTCCAGATAACTGTTCTGGTAGATATTTCTCTAAAACTTCCATTTCTGCCTTCTCTTTTTTAACTAAATCCTCTCTCTTGCCTTTTTGAAACTCTAAAATCGCTTCTTTTCTTTTTTTGATTTCAGAAGAAATAACTTCTATAATCTCATCATCATTTAATTGACTTTCTTTTTCTAATTCTTCCTCTTCTAAGTCTGGTTTCTCTTTATTTAATTTATACCTTCTTTCCTTTTCTTTATTAAAAATAGCAGCTAAAAGCAATCTTAAAGTCAAGACTTCAATTTCTCTTTTTTCCTTCAGAGCAGTTTTTAGATCTTTTTCAATTTTAGTTTTGAGCATGGAATCGATGCTCATATACAAATTAATACTAATTAACTATTGAGGCTAATATACGAATAATTAGTATATGTATCACGTCATTTTATCTTACCGAGTTTTTTCAGTTTTTCATACTCTCTTTTCTTCTCTTCTCTTCTCAAGGCTGCTCTTTTTTTCATTTGCTCAGATTTTTTCCTTTCTTTGAATTGAATCCTCCGCACTCTAAGCAAAATCCCGCTTTGCTGAATGCTTCTGGTAAAACGGCGAATTAAATTTTGGGAAGTTTCCCTCTTTTGTTTTTTTACTTCTAATGTCATATTCTTCCTTGAAGAGTGGTAGGTAGGTTGTCACTATATGATTTTCCTTGCCAGATGATGAATGGGTTGTAATTTAATGGTATATTTTCACTTAAATTGCTGAGGCTTCGCTTCACTTGGTAGTCACTGACACTTTGCCTTATCTCCACCTTTGCTAGGCTTGGTTTCGTTCAGGATTGGATGAATATCCTCTGAAAGTGGAGCTCCGCCAATCAAATGTAAATGAATGTGTTCAATTACCTGGCCACCGTGATGGTGAACCCGGAATAAAAGCTTATATCCCCCTTCTGAGATATTAAAGTCATCGGCTATCTTTTTGGCAGTAAAAATCAATTCCCCCATTAATCTAATATCTTTCTTTTCAATGTCGACTATGCTCGAAATATGTTTTTTGGGAATGAGTAAAATATGAACCGGAGCCAAGGGATACATATCTTTAAAAGCTATTATTTTTTTGTTTTCGTAAACAATTTGAGCAGGCCTTTTTTTGTTAGCAATGTTACAAAATAAACAATTTCTCATATTTTTATTTTTAGTTTTTTTATTTTAATCTTTTTGCCAGTTCCTTCACTATTTTCTCTAATTTTACTATGTCTTGCTTTCCTGTCTTCATGTTTCTAATTATAATACTTTCTTCCAAGGCTTCTTTTTGACCTAAAATCAGAGCATACTTTGCGCCAATTCGATTAGCCATTTTTAATTGGGCCCTGAGGGAATCTCGGCCAAGCGACTCTCCAACTAAAATTTTGGCTTCCCTAAAATCTTCAATCAATTTCAAACTTTTTCTTTTGGCTAAATCGCCCAGTTGGGCTAAGAAGACTTCAGCTACCCTTTCTTTAGGAAACCTGATGGCTTTAGTCTTCATCAATTGGATTATTCTTTCCACTCCTCCGGAACAGCCAACCGCCGGTGTCTCCCGACCGCCAAGAAGTTTAACCAAAGTATCATATCTTCCACCGCCGGCCAACGAATCTTGAGCTTTTCCTTCCGGAGAATCTTCGACTATTTCAAAAACCGTTTTGGTATAATAATCCAGACCTCTAACTAAATAAGGATTCAAATGATAGGGCAATTCTAGTTCATCCAAAAATTCTAAAACTTCTTTAAAATGCTGATGGCAATTTTCACAAAGATGGTCCAAAATCTGGGGAACCTGGGCCTTAATAGGTTGACATTTCTCTTCTTTACAATCTAAAATTCGGAGAGGATTTTCTCTTAATCTCCGGCGACAATCAAGGCAAAGAGCCAACTCCCGCGACCGAAAGTAGCTGGTCAAAAGTTTTTTATAGTAGGGCCGGCATTGACTATCGCCAATACTATTGATTTGGACAATTAAATTTTTTAATTTTAATTCTCTTAAAATATTATAAAAAATTTGGATAATTTGAGCATCTAAAACCGAATTTTCTTCACCAAAAACCTCAAAACCAAATTGCCAGAATTGACGAAACCTACCAGCTTGGGGATGTTCGTAGCGAAAACAGGGACCAAAATACCAAAGTTTTACTGGCTGGGGAAGATTTTGCATTCCGTGCTCAATATAAGCTCGAACTATTGAAGTAGTAAATTCTGGTCGCAAAGTTAAATAATTTCCTCCCTTAGTTCTCAAAGTAAACATTTGTTTTCCAACGATATCAGTAGTCACTCCTATTCCCTTGGAAAAAAGCTCGGTTTCTTCTAACATGCATGTTTCAATTTTTTGAAACCCGTAAAAATCGGCTATCTCTTTACAAGTGGCCTCAATTTTTTGAAAGTATTTCTGATCTTCGGCTAAAATATCATGCATCCCAGTTGGCGATTGAAACTTTAGTTTTTTCATAATTTTCCTACGAATTACGAATTTTCTCGAATTACGAATCATTATTTGTACCTTGCTCTTTTTTATTCGTAATTCGTCTAGATTAGTAATTCCTAGGGTATTCAGGAACTTCGATTTTAGCAAAAGTAGTTAAAGGCCAAGCTCTGAAAAAAACCCGGCCAATAATATTATCTCTAGGCAAGGCTCCCCAACGCCTCGAGTCAGCCGAGGCATATCGATTATCTCCCAAGACAAAATATTCGTTTTCAGCTAAACTCATTTCGATTTTTCCAGGGGTAAAAATGTTAGAAGAAAGATATTCTGATTCGTCTAAAACCTGACTGCCTTTTTGATTAAAAATTATCACCTTACCATCTTTAATCTCAATTTTTTCTCCGGGAAGGCCAACGATTCTTTTAATATATCTATAAGAGGGATTTCCCGGATATTTAAAAACTATTACCTCTCCCCTCTGGGGATTTCTTAATCTATAAGAAATTTCATCAATGATTAAATAATCACCATTTTCAAAATTTGGCTCCATTGATTGACCTCTAACAAAAAAGGGCTGAAAAATAAAATAACGGATGGGGACAACTATTACTAAAGCAATGATAACGATTTTTGTGATTTCCCAGAAGAAAAAAAATATATTTCGCATAGGCTTATTTGATTTTAACAAACATTTTTTATTTTAGCAAGGAAAGTGGTATAATCAAAAAACTTAATTATTGAATTGTTTGATTAACGAGTTAACGAATTAACGAATTCTTTAATGCGCTAATTCTTTATGAAATTATGTTTTTGGTAGTTGGTTTGGGTAACCCCGGAAAAAAATACGAAAGCACTCGCCATAACCTCGGTTTTAAAGTGGTCGATGAAATCGCCGCTACTTTTCAATTTTCAATTTTCAATTTTCATTCAATTTTCAATGCTCAAATTTCCAAAGGCAAAATTAACGGTAAAAAAATTATTCTAGCTAAACCCCAAACCTTTATGAATCTCTCCGGAAAATCAGTAAAACCCTTAATCAATTTTTACAAAATTACCTTACCAGATCTCGTAGTAATTCATGATGACATCGATTTGTCTTTAGGAAAAATCAAAATTGTTAAAAACCGGGGGGCAGCTGGACACAAAGGAGTAGAATCAATAATTAAGGAATTAAAAACAAAAGATTTTGTCAGATTCAGAATTGGTATTTTGCCAAAAACTGGTAAACCTAAAAATCCTGAAAAGTTTGTTCTTGAAAAATTTAATAAAGAGGAAGAAAAGATTCTAAAAAAAGTGATTAAAAAAACTGTTGAAGCGATTGAAATGGCAACAAGGACTGAAATAGAAAAAACAATTGGCTAAATATATTAAACTTAATACCTAATAAAGTACCTAATAAAGAGAAAAAGAAAAACAAAATTACCCCTTTCCCCAATTTCTAAACTCTTTTCAATACTAATTTCCTTTGATTAAAAGTAAAACTGGGTTAGAGGAAAATAAGAATTTTCCTTATTATATAGCTGAAAGTTAATAATTCCAGTAATAATTTGAAAATGATGAGATACATTGGTAACACCCCTAAAATGCCAAAATTTAGTAGAATTAGGGGTAAGAAAAGGTCTCAAAAGTCCTAATAAACCAATGTATCTTTATGATCAAGTTTTTTAAATCTTCAAATTCTCGCTATTAAATACCCTCTTCCTCCAGGTTTCCATATTATCTATGACCTGGTTCCTTTCTTTTAGGATAACTCAAAACATAAAAAGGAATTCTCTTTCTCTAGAAGCTAACTAAAAAGAGATTAAAGTGGATAGATTATTACCGAAAACCAAAAATATCTCTCAAACCTGCCGCCACTTTGATAATTCCAGAAAGACCTTCTATTATTGGCAAAATCGATACGACCAATATAATCTTTTCCACCTTAGAAAAAAGAAATAGAGCTCCTTTTTTGGAAAAGGCAGAGAGAAATCACTTCTTTAGAAAAAGAAAGAATAATCTCTCTATATTCCTTTAGCCAACCAAAGGCTTACTGAGTGGTTAATCCATAATGACTTTGAAAAGCCCTATTTCTGCCTGAATTAACTTATCCCATCCCCTCGTTTGAATCTCACCAAAAATACCATAAAGTGTTACCAATGTACCCTTCACGTACAAAGTCTTGACTCTTTTTAAAAATTATCTTAGGATTATAAAAAATCTCCAAAGAGGAGGTTTTTAAAAATCTACATGGGTATTGGGTTAAAACCATTCAAGATATTGGTTATTTTCAGCTTATTCTCCTTAACTCTATTAGTGGTACTGGGTTCTGGCGAATCAACATCTTTCTCGTCAGAAGTGAATTTTTCTTTGAGCGAAAAACCGATTTTAGAAACCCCGGGATACTCCATTATTCAATCAAATTCTCTTTTGCCGATTTCAAGCATAAATTCCGATGAAACATTTTTGATTGAAACTGAGGGGAAAGAAACAATAATCGCTACCGTGACTGGTTATTTGCTTGTTGAATGGGAGACAGATGATGATCCTTGCATTACAGCCTCTGGACTTAATGTCTGTGAGGTTGATAAGAATATTGTTGCTTGCCCACGGAGATATCCTTTTGGAACAAAAGTGTTAATTAATGAAAAAGTTTATACTTGTGAAGATAGGACAAATATAAAATATGATGGTGTATTTGATATTCTTTTTAAGACAGAGAAAGAAATGAATAGTTGGGGTAAAAGGATATTGCCGGTTACTATCTTTAATTAAGTTCTAAAAAATTCTTGCTTCGCACCAAGAAGACATTGTTTCAGTATCAATAAAATTTTGGTGGCATTTGGTCAGAGCCATTACATGGTCAGCATAATTTGTAAGATGATAAGGATTTTTTCGGTTGCCCCATCCACCAAAATAACAGGCAGCCGCCTCTCTTTCACTTAAATCTGCCCGGCAATCTTGTAAATGCAAAGCTGCTCCCAAAACAGCATCCCTAAAATCCCAGGGGTCAGCCAACCTCTTGGTTATTGCTTCAATCCTATATTTATAATTATCGCTTCCTATCCAATTAAAGGGCATGAGTTGAGCTGGACCCATTGCCCCTCCCCAACCAAAAGGGACATAACCCGAGGGGCAAGTAATTTTTCCTTTACGATCTACTGAAACATTATAAGTAACATGATAATTTTTATTCACACAGGCGGGAATCCAGCAGGAGATAGGAGTAGCAAAAGGGTCAAGATTCAATTTTTTCTCTCGATTTAAATCCTTAATAGTCTTTAGAAACAAAGGTACCCAGTCTGGCTTCATAACCCGGGGCCACTTGGTATTTGTTTTAAATTTGATACCCATTCCGGTCGAAGGATCCTGCAAATAACACTGACCAACATATTTTCCAATTCTTGATTCTTGAGTCAAAATTCCTAATAAAAAAGCGGCCCGAATGCCGGTAATTTTCTCAACTTGTTTTGCTACCTCAACTGCCTTTTCGTAAGAAGGCGCTTCTCTGACACCTATCAATTCAAAAATTCGCGTCCTAATCTCAGCTGCTTTTAGTTCCAGTTCTTTTTTCTCTTTTAGATATTTTTGATATTCAGTTTCAGTTAATTTCAAAAGATAATCCTGCTCCTTTTTAAGATTTTCACTTTCTATTTTTTGAAAGGTCTGGATTTTAACAACTTTTTCTATATATTCTTTTTCTTTGCCTAATTTTTCTTTTTGTCTTTCTAAATTTGATTTCAAACTTTTAATGTCTTCGAGAATTTCTTGGGTCTTTTGGTTCAAAACCTCTAAAGCCATTAAATTATTAAAGAGGTTAGAAAGCTTAGGTTCAGAGAGTAAAATTTCAATTAATGATTTCTGGTCTTCTTCGTAAATGGTTCTCAAAATACTAGCCAGTTTCTGTTTTAAATCTTCAATTTTTTGAGAAGTTTTTTCAATAGAACCCTCAGTGTCTTTAATTTGAAAACCCAAGTCTTTGATTATTATATTCGATTGTTGAATTTGGAGATCGAGTTTTTTTATCTCTTTCTTTAGGGTATCAATTTTATTTTGGAGAGTCTTTTTTTCTTTTTCGATTTTGCCAATATCCTTATCATATTGAGCAATTAATTTCTCTAATTCTTCAAGTTCCTTTTGTAAGGCATCGCGCTCGACAGCCGGATTTGTGATTTTTTGAGTAGTAAGATAATTATTTTGAGCCAATCCTAAAAAAAATGGCAGTGTTAAAAATAAAAGGATACTCCAGAAAAGTTTTTTTTTAGAGTTATCATTTTTCCTAAAATAATTAAATTTGGCAGTTAGATAATTCTTCTAACTCTTCCAAAGAGAGAATTCCGCTTTTTCTTTCTTTATCAGGAAACTCCCAAGTGGGAAAAGTTTTAATTGCTTCTACCTGACACTCAAAAAGTAATTCTTTTGATTCTGGTTCTATACATTCAATATAGGTAAGGTAGTTGATTGCTCTTCCAAACATTGCTTTTTGTTTTTGAGTATAGATATCTTGAGAAGAACCATAGAGTCTAATTCCTTTTTGAGTTAAACATTGAGCAAAATTTTTCAAATAGCTACTTTCATTTTTTAGGGAAAGTTTTTCAATCTGGGCTATTGAAGCTAAAAGTTGACCTTCAATATTTTTTAAATTCGAATAGGTAACTCCCCAGGCAATAAAAATAAATAATCCAATTAGACCTATCATTAAAAATAAATTTAAGTTTAAGTTTTTCATATTATTTTGTTGAAGGAAATATCCTTTTTAATTGCTCAAGACTATCATACAC
>JASEJL010000118.1 GCA_030016465.1 Patescibacteria group bacterium
ATTGATTATCGATATGGGTCAAAAGAAATGAGAGAGATTTTTGATGAAGAGAAAAAATTAGAGCAACAATTAAGGGTTGAAGCGGCTTTGGCTGAAGCATTAGCCGATTTTGGAAAAATATCCCGAAAAGCAGCCAGAATCATTAAGGAAAAAGCCAATTTAAAATTTGTCAAATTAAAAAGAGTAAAAGAAATTGAAAAAGAAACTAAACACGATATTATGGCAATGGTCAAGGCTTTAACCGAGGTTGCGGGCCCAGCCGGGAAATATGTTCATTTGACTGCCACCAGCTATGACATTGTTGATACTGTTCAGGCATTGCAGATAAAAGAGGCAATGGAAATTTTATTTAAAAAAGGCAGAGAGTTATTAAAAATTTGCTTAAACCTCTGCCAGAAATACAAAGGACTAATAATGATTGGCAGAACCCATGGTCAGCACGCCCTGCCTATTACTTTAGGTTTTAAATTTGCTAACTATGCCGACAAAATAGGGGAGGATTTAAAACGGCTAACAGAAGACAAAAAATATATTTTGGGTAAGTTTTCCGGTGCAGTTGGGAACTACGCCAGCCAAAAAAAGCTTGGCCTGTCGGGAACATTTGAAAAGAAAATCATGGAAAAATTGGGATTGGAAGCAGTTGATATTTCAACCCAAGTTGTGCCCAGAGAAAACATTGCTCGAATCATATGCGATCTAGCGGTTTTTGCCGGAACGATTGAGCAAATTGCTAGGGAAATCAGAAATCTTCAAAGAACGGAAATTTCCGAATTGGCTGAACCCTTTAGGGAAAAACAAGTGGGTTCTTCGGCTATGCCCCAAAAAAGAAATCCCTGGGAATCAGAGAATATTTGTAGCAATGTCAGAGTAATTCGTTCTTGCGTTTATCCGGCTCTGGAAAACATTGCTTTAGAACATGAGAGGGATTTAACTAATTCCGCTGCCGAAAGAGCAATTTTGCCGACAATTTTCGTTTTAATGGACGATGTTTTGGGAAGGATGAATAAAATATTAACTGGCCTGAGGGTTTTTCCGGGGAAGATAAGACAGAATCTAGAATTGACGAGAGGTGGGGTATTGGCCGAGGCGATTCTCACTGAATTGGTCGATAGGGGTATGGGAAGGCAGACGGCTTATGAAATCTTAAGAAAGAGTTCAATAAAAGCCTCCCGACTCCGTCAGGATTTAAAAGATGTTCTCTTGGGAAATAAAGAAATTTCGAAATTTTTGACTAAAGAAGATTTGGAAAAAATAATGGATTACAAAAATTATATTGGTTTTTCAGTTGAGAAAACAGAAAAAATAATTAAAAAATGGCGTATCCGAAAAGTTTGAGCTCACTTCGTTCGTTCTATCCCAAAAGACACATTCAAATTATGAAAATTATTTCAGAGACCAATTTTCCTTTAAAATTAATAAAAAGAGGAAAAGTAAGGGATATATATGAATTTGGGGAGGACAAATTACTCATTATCGCCACCGACAGAATCTCGGCTTTTGATGTTGTTTTACCGAGCTTAATTCCTCACAAAGGCCAGGTTTTAACCGGTCTTTCTGTTTTCTGGTTCAAAAAAACCAAAAAAATCATTGAGAATCACTTAATCACTGCTGATTTTAATAAATTTCCGGAAGAATTAAAAAAATACACCGAATTAAAAGGAAGAACAATGCTCGTGAAGCGAACCCAGCCAATTCCGGTAGAATGCATTGTCCGGGGTTATCTTTCTGGTTCTGCCTGGTCAGCTTATCAAGCCCAAAAATTAATTTCAGGAATTAAATTATCTCCTGATTTAAGAGAGTCAGCCAAATTGCCGGAACCAATTTTTACGCCAACAACCAAAGCCATAACCGGTCATGACCAGGAACTGACTGAAAGCGAAATTAAAAATTTAGTTGGAAAGAATTTAGCTGAAAAGCTGAAATCAATTAGCTTAAAAATTTATCTCTTTGCTTCAAAGTTGGCTGAAAAAAGAGGAATCATCATTGCTGACACCAAATTTGAATTCGGCTTATTCAGGAAAAAACTGATTTTAATTGATGAATTATTAACCCCGGATTCTTCAAGATTTTGGTCAAAAAGTGAATATAGGCCGGGGAAGACCCAAAAAAGTTTTGACAAACAATTTGTCAGAGATTATTTGATGAAAATTAACTGGAATAAAACTTCTCCAGCGCCTCAACTTCCCGAAGAAATAATTAAAAAAACCA
>JASEJL010000119.1 GCA_030016465.1 Patescibacteria group bacterium
GGTTTCTTTACCCTCCCTGGGTTAATGCCCAAGACGTATCTAACTTACAACTGCCTTACGCTCCGCGCGAGGAAATCCGAAGCACGAAATCCGGAATCCGAAACAGTTTTCAAATGATTAAAATCCAAATAACCAAAACGTTTAGAACATTTGAATTTTGAATTTGTTTCGAATTTCGATATTCGAATTTCGAATTTCCTTGTGCGAAGCACAAGGCTCTAGGCTTTTCCCTCTTCGCTCGCCGCTACTAAGGGAATCTCAATCGCGAATCTACACGAATTTGACCACTAATCTCACGAATATGCAAAGTGTAAATTTTACATTCGCGAAAATTCGTGACCAAATTCGTGCAAATTCGCGAAATATCGGTATCTTTTCCTCCGCTTACTAAGATGTTTCACTTCAGCGGGTTCGCTCCCCACTGCCAGACAGTGAGGTAACCCGATTCAACATCGGGTTGGGTTTCCCCATTCGGAAATCCCCGGATCAAAGGTTGCTAGACACCTACCCGAGGCTTATCGCAGTCACGCCACGTCCTTCATCGCCTCAATCTCCCAAGGCATCCTCCATCCACCCATAAATTTTATCTTGCCCCCACACCTATCTTTACAACGAAAGTTATTATCTTAAGACCGTTGCTGAGATAGGTGTGGGGGCTAAATTCTTGGCATTATTTTTCCGGTTACCATATCCTTATTAAATTTTCAAAGTTCTTTCCTTCTCAATCTTTCCTTCTCAATTTAAAAACCGCTTTTCAAGAAGCGGCTTTTCTGAAAATATAAAATTTCAGAAATTCTTAACCGCTTCCTTTTTTCATCATTATCATTATTTTTCTCATAATCCTAATTTTAATTTTAGCAAATCAAAAACTCTTGTCAAGATTCTTGACTGCGAAATTACTTCTAAGAAGATAAAAGGGTTTATTCTTTAAGTTTCTTTTTTAAGTTTTCTAAAATTCCAGCTGCCACATCTTTGCCTCCCAAACCAAAGGCAATACCACCAGCTATGGCTAACATGGCAACAAAACCAGTAAATAAAGTGAGAATCAGTTCGCTGGCTATCTTTAACTGCATCAAAATCGCCAAAATAGCGAAAATCCAAATTGACCATCGGACAATTGCTCCAGCCATACCACCATAACCTACTTTAGCGCTTTCCACTCCTGCCCTGATTATTTTTTCTGCAATATCAGCAATAATCACTGCCACCACAAAAATCAAAGCTGCAACAACCACATTGGGTAAATAAGCCAAAACCTTGCTCAGAAAATCGGCAAATTGAACTAATCCTAAAATCTCCACTGCTGCCAACAAAAAAACAATAACCAAAATCCATTTACAAATCGTTCCAATAAATCCTGAAGCATCAATCTTCACTTCCGCTTTTTCTAAAGCCTCTTTCCAAGCTCCCCTTTCAAAAATTTTATTGAACTGTAAACGTTTCAGGATTTCAGTTATTAATTTTCCTATCCCAACGGCAATAAGCCAACCGATTAAGAAAATAATAAGGGCACCGATGAGTTTAGGAATAAACTCCAAAAATCCCTGCCAGAGATTTCTCAAAATCTCAACCGTTATTGTATACCAATCCATAATCATCGTTTAAATATTATATTTCAATTCCTATATTTACTATTTTTCGACCTTTGGGCATTGATTGATTATACCAAAAGGCAAAAGGTTTGTCCTGTGGATAACTCAAGACAAGAAATTTTTGGACCCTACCAGGATCGAACTGGTAACCTCCGCATTGCAAATGCGACGCTCTGCCAATTGAGCTAAGGGCCCTTATACCAAATTTAATTCAGTCTGTTAGAAATCATTGGTAATTAGAGTATAGCAAATACCGGAATTCTTTCAAGACTATGCCTAAGTCCATAACATATTGGAAAATCCAGAGTATTCTTCTCCAATAAGCCTAGGTTTCCCCAGAAGCTAACCATAGTTTATCCACAATTTTCCCGAAATCTCTGAAACAATTTAATTTCAATACTCTTTCTAATTTAATAATGGAAAAAGATTTAAGATTTTAACTCAAACATCGCCATTCCTTTTAAAAGATTATCACCAAAGATTTCAAATCATTGCTGGAATAATTAACTTTCAACTGCTTAATAAGAAAAACCTTGTTCCTCTAACTATTCCTGCTTTTGATAAAAAAGAAATAGTCTTTTCAAAGATTTA
>JASEJL010000120.1 GCA_030016465.1 Patescibacteria group bacterium
ACAAAAAAAATATATTCTCCCAGTTGCCTTTTGGAAGGTCGGGATATTATCATTGTCATATTAATATTCTCACGTGCAAATTCTTCCAACACTTCACACAAGGAACCAGGACGATTCTCTACTTCAAAAACTAACGATGTTTTATCTTGTCCGGTTATGTCTCTTTGTTCTTCTCCCAAAATAATAAAGCGTGTCCAGTTCTGGGGAGTATCATTAATACCCTCTTTTATTATCGGTATCTTATAAAGCTTAGCAGCCCGTTTTGATCCGATCGCGGCTATTTCCGAGTTTTTCTTTTTAGCCACTAATTGTACAGCTGCACTAGTGCTATCTGTATTTTCAGTTTTTACCTTGAGCCGATTGAGAAATTGTGCACATTGAGCCAAGGCCTGAGGATTAGAATAAATTGTCTTAATCTCAGAAATTTTGCCAAAACCAATCAGGTTTTGCTCTATTAACCAGATAATTTCATCCTGGATGAAAAACTGGTTATTATTAACCAGTAAATCAAGCACCCAATTTATTGGCCCTTCAAGGGAATTTTCAATCGGGAGAACGGCTTTTTGAACAATGGAGTTTTTTAAAGCCTCGGTCAGTTCAAATGAAGAAAAAGGAATTAAATCCTCTTCTTTAAAAATACTAACCGCTACTTCTCCTGAAAAACTTTCTTCTGGACCTAGATAACCGACTTTCATTGTTTCCTCCTTTCTTTCTTGATATTTTATAAACAAATCTTTTCTTAGCCCTTATTCTTTTTTTTAAATTTACAATGAGCTATAAAAAAACTAGCCTTTCTCAAGAAAGGCTAGTCTGACAAAAATCTTATTTATTTTTACTTACTTATAAATCAAACTAGCCTTTCTTTCAAAAAAGGCGAAAAAGAAAAAATTGAAATTAAAGCTAGTTTGACTTGCCATATTTAACAGATGACGAAAAAATCTCTCTTTTATTACACTAATAAAAAAACAAACTCTCTAAGAAAATCCGACAATAAACCTAACCAAGCGCCTTTTTGAGACGATGTCCGGAAAAAAGACAAAGGTTAGGTTTATTTGTTTTTCCATATAGCATATAGTGCAAATTTTCTTTCAGAAAATTTGCACTATTCCATCTTACTCTAATTTTGCGAGGCAATAGGTACAATCAGTACGTATAATCAGTGCCTGATATTGATTTCTCCTAATTTCTCTAATTTCTCAGCCGCCATTATTATTATCTTATTTTTTAAGCTGGCTCTCAAGCCATAAATTAAAATCCTGATTTTTAATTAAAATATGGCGGGCATGTAAAGAATTTTCTTTTTTGTCTTCCACTTTAATAATATGAAAGCCAAATTTTGTTGTAACAATATCGGAAATCTCACCTACATTCAAAGCAAAAGCCGCTTCTTCAAACTCTTTCACCATCTGGCCTCTTCCAAACCAACCCAAATCACCTCCTTTATCAGGATAATTTCCAGGGTCTTCAGAATACTTATTAGCCATTTCAGCAAAATCTGCTCCTCTTTTTAATTCTTCTAAAATAGAATTTGCTTTTTGAATCTGGTCCCTATTAATTTCTTCATCAAAAGCGATTATTTCCTGCAATTTTTGTTTTTCCAAATATGGCTTAATTATTTCTTTTTTAAAATCCTCAATGCCCCAGCCATAAAGCTCCTGAATTCTTTTCTCAGCTTCTTCAATAGTTTTTCCTGTTATAGATTTATTAAATTCTTGATTAATTTCTTCTGGGCCAATTTTAATTTTATGTTTTGCCAAAGTCTTGCGAATAAAAGCCTCTACAATCAATTCATCGGATAGTTTTTGTTTTAATTTTTCCATTTCTTCCGCGTTTTCCGGCTTATCAACATCAAAATTCTTTTGTGTTTTGTAATAATGTTTTTTTGCCTCCCAACGTTTCTTAAAATGATTCTCGTTAATTATTTTATTAATCGCAATAACTCCCAAAACAACGGCCAATAATAATACTAAGATTATGCTTGCTACAATAATTATTTTCTTTTTTTTAACTAATTCCTTCATGAAAACAACTAAAATCCCTTTCTTTTTTTCCCATGCTTTTTTTTAACTAATTCCCCATTTAAAGTTTTAACTTTTAAGTTTTAATTTTACAAGGCTTCTGCCTCAAAATGAAACTTAATGCTTTTTAGTCCAGGAGCAACTCCTGAAT
>JASEJL010000121.1 GCA_030016465.1 Patescibacteria group bacterium
ATACCAAACCCTTATCCGAGGAAGAAATCCAAAAACAAATGGAAGAGTTAGATAAGCTAAGGTCAAAATAATTTCAATATTTCAAGAGGTAATTTTTCATTGAAAATTGAAAATTAAATAAAATATGTCTCAAAAAAAACAAAAAATATTTTATTAACAGGTTCTAGTTGTAATTATCGTTTTGAATGTTACAGGCTTATATTAAAAAAAATTGATTGGCGCGATAAATATAAAAAGTGAATTTATCTAAACAAAAAATAGTAAAATAGGAACTTCCACATAAATAAATATGGTTGACGAAAATAAAAATAAAAATAAAAATTTAATAGCAATAGCAATAGCAATTGTTATTGTCGGGATTTTAATTGCCGGAATGCTTTTTTATATAAATCAGGGAAAAGAAAAGAAAATTGCCGGGTCTTTAACTGCCCAGCAAGCAGCCGAAAAAACAATAAATTTCATTAATCAGTATTTGGTAGAACCGCCAATAGTTGCTTCCTTGATAAATGTGGCGGAGGAGAGGGGATTGTATAAAATTAGTTTTAAAGCAGGAGAAGATGAATACAATTCTTATGTAACTAAAGATGGAAAACTTTTGTTTTTTCAAGCCATTGATATGGAAAGAGAAGTTTCTGAGACTCAACCAACAAAATCCGAGACTCAACCAACAGAAGAGGAGAAAACAGAAAAGGAGAAAAAATTCTCTGACGAACAATTAGAAACTTTGGCTAAATGCTTGAGCGAAAAGGAGGTGAAATTTTACGGTTCTTCTTGGTGTGGCTGGTGTAAAAAACAAAAAGAAGTGTTTGGCCAAGCCGCTCAGTATTTGCCTTATATTGAATGCATAGATGAAAAAACCAAACAGATGACTTCTCAATGTAAGGAAG
Organism: Patescibacteria group bacterium; assembly: GCA_030016465.1. Lineage (GTDB taxonomy): Bacteria > Patescibacteriota > Minisyncoccia > Minisyncoccales > DG-74-1 > Yes71-31. The sequence continues at coordinate 888 of JASEJL010000121.1, forward strand.
CCGAGATTCAAGGTTTCCCAACTTGGGAATTTTTTGGAGAGAAAATACAAGGATTTAAAACGCCCGAAGAACTATCACAATTAGCAAATTGTCCTTTTTAACTTTATGGTAAAAGTTTATACCACTCCCAGCTGTCCTTATTGCCTTACTTTGAAGGCGTTTTTGAAAAAAAATAATATTAAGTTTGTAGAAATTGATGTTTCTCAAGATAAAAAAGCCCAAGAAGAAATGATTGAAAAATCAGGCCAGATGGGAGTGCCGGTTATAGAAATAGGCGACCAGATTGTGGTAGGGTTTGATAAGGAAAAAATTAGTAAATTATTAATTATTAAATATTAAAGATTAATTTTTATGCCAATAAAAGTGGCTATAAATGGTTTCGGTCGGATTGGCCGGTCAACCTTTAGAAGAATATTTGACAATCATCCTAGCTTAGATGTGGTGGCCATTAATGATTTAACTGACCCAAAAACCTTGGCGCATTTGTTAAAATACGATTCTATTTACGGAATTTATGAAAAACAAGTTAAATCTACGGAAAAAACCTTATTATTAGATGGGACGAAAAATGGAAAAGAGATTCAGGTTTTGGCTGAAACTGATCCGGCAAAATTGCCCTGGAAAAAAATGGGAATTGATATTGTTCTAGAATGCACTGGCCGTTTTACTGATTATGAAGGAGCAAAAAAGCATTTAGAAGCTGGAGCAAAAAGAGTAATCATTTCTGCTCCTAGCAATAATCCGGAAAAAATTCCCTCTTATATTCTCGGGGTGAATGCTGAAAAATTTAACTCAGAAAAAGACCAGATAGTTGACATGGGTTCTTGCACTACCAATTGCTTAGCTCCGATAGCCAAAGTTTTGCACGATAATTTCAAAATTGTTAAGGGATTTATGACCACCATTCACAGCTATACCAATGACCAGAGAATTTTAGATTTGCCCCATAAGGACCTAAGAAGAGCCAGGGCAGCGGCTTTAAATATCATTCCCACCACCACTGGAGCTGCCAAAGCCATTGGCCGAGTTTTACCTGAACTCCAAGGAAAATTGGATGGCATTGCTATGAGGGTTCCCACTCCGACTGTTTCAATTCTAGATTTAATTTGCCAGGTGGAAAAAAAGACCACCGCCGAAGAAGTAAATTATACTTTCAAAAAGGCCTCAGCCAAAAAAGAACTAAAAAGAATTTTGGGAATAGAAGATGCTCTTTTGGTTTCTTCGGACTACATTGGAAACTCCTTTTCGGCCATTGTTGATGCTGCTTTAACCATGGCAG
>JASEJL010000122.1 GCA_030016465.1 Patescibacteria group bacterium
ATGGGAATAAATTTCCTCGGAAACCTATGTTAATTGGTGAATACATTCCTTATTTTAACATCTTTTCTCTTTAAAAATCATTATCTGCTATACTAAAAATTGTAAAAGAAGGTTATTAGGGATTAAGTTTAATATTGTTCTCATCTCCTGGAATATGTGCATTATTTCTTTTTATAACTTTTTATTTCGAGCATCTCGAAGTCGATTGTGTATAACATATAAGATTAAAAGAAGTTCCGAGCTGAAGGCGAGAAATTTGGGAAAATTCTGAAAGAATTTCCCCTTTAACCCATGTTATGTGGTTTTTTTTTCTGCAAGAAAAACTGCCGAAGCGAAGCGTAGGCATAGTAATGACGTAGGGGCAAAAATTTACAAAATTTTTTGAACTTTATCTAAATCAAAAACTTCATTTACAGTTATTAAAATAGCATTTTTAACAGTATAATCTTTATTTTTCTTAACACACAAGTCAAAATATTTTCCAGATGAAAAAATCTCAACAGTTCCTTTTAATCTAACATAGCCACCAACAACACAAATATTTTGATTTTCTTTGAGGTTTTTGATTGTTGTTTTCATCTGGCAATTCGCAACCAATAATTTATCATCTACAAAGCCAAGAGAAATAACAATATTTGCATTGGGAATACACTTTTTGGAACAAGTTGCCAAAATTAATTCTTTTCCCTCTTTGAAATTATCTTCCCATTCCATAATCATATGATAAATTATACTTATATAAATTATAACTTATATAAAATTTTTTGCCCCCGAGTAATATTGCACATAACATTTAGCGGATAAAAGAAGTTGCCGAAGGCATTTGCACGTAGCGTAGCGAAGCCTTTTATCCGCTGTTATATGCACCCGTAAGGGTCGGAGCTTTGCCAAAGCAAAGCGAAGAGTTCGTTTATAGGGTCCTAACCTCCCAATTACATATATCGTTTGCGCAAATCATTCCTGATATTACGACTGCCTCTATTCCTCCGCCAGGGAAAGTTGAAGCACTTGCTAAATACAACCCTTTTATCGGTGTTTTAAAGTAAGGTCTCTTAGTCTCGATTGACTGGTCAAAAGAATAAAGCGCCCCTTCTGGCATAGAAGTATATCTCTCAAATGTTTTTGGTGTTGCCGCATCTTGAATGATTATGTGCTCGCTCAAATCAGGAATAACTTTTTCGGCTTTTTGGATTAGCATTTCAGCAAATTCCTTTTTCTTTTGTAAATACTCTTTTATTCCTCTTTCTGGAAAATCGTAATAATTGGCACCTGTTATTATTGTAATGCTGGCTTTAGCTTCTGGTGCTAAGCTTGGATCAGCATTTGAATTGATGACGATCTCGTAATCCTCGTCCAGATTCTTAATGAGCGTTGGATAGTTAGATAGATCCATATCAACGCCAAGGAATACCATAAAGCAAGAAGGAGACATTTTTAACCCTTTTATATACTCAACAAATGTTTCATCTAATTTATCTTCTCCGATGAGCTCTAAAAATGTAGTCTTAGCATTTGCATTAGCCACAATGATAGAACTTCTAAAAATCTTCTCTCTGACTCTTACTCCTCTAACTTCGCCGTTTCCAACCAATATCTCATCCACTTTATGACTTATCAGAACTTTGCCACCTTGGCTTTCAATAATCTTCTTTAAACTATTCGCAAATCTTTGTGCTCCCCCTTTTGGAAAATATCCTCCGTGAAGATAATAAGCGATACATGCAGTAAGCGCACTACTCGCAGGTGTTTTCTCGGGTTTTGTTCCGATGTATCCCAATAAAGCACAGAGCAATTCTTTTAAATCCTCATTTTTAAAATATTCATCAAGCTTTTCTTTGTAGGTTTTGCTCATCCAATCGTAAAAGTGGGGGTGTTCCCTTGGATAATTCGAAAGCTTCCTTTCCCCGAAAACCTTTACTATAAGCTCGGCAGGTAAAGGAGTGCCATAAGTTGTATCTTTATAACATTCGTCATAAGCTTTTTTAGCTTCCTCGAAAAAAGCGTAAACGCTTTCCTTTTCATCCGGAAACATTTCCGAGAGCAGTTTTATGAACTCTTCCAAATTCTGAGCTTCTATATCTCTTCCTTTGAAAATATATCTTGTTGTGTTTCTTACGAATAAATCTTCTTTTTTCGGTCCAAGTTCTT
>JASEJL010000123.1 GCA_030016465.1 Patescibacteria group bacterium
CAAAATTTTGGTATATACAATGCCTACAACTCATAAACTTATAATTGGAAATTGTATGGTTATGGAAGAAATTCCTAGCGAGAGTGTTCATCTAATGATTACCTCTCCGCCATATTTTAATGCTCCTTTTGATTATAAGGGAGTGTTTAAAAGTTATGGTCAGTATTTAGGAGTTCTACGAAAAGTTGCTAGAGAAGTATTTAGGATTTTACAAAATGGAAGAATCGCAGTATTAAATATAGACGACATGCTTATTAGTGGCGAGAAATTTCCTATAGTTACTGATGCAACAAAAATTTTCCAGGAAGCTGGATTCAGGTATAGAGATAGAATTATTTGGAAAAAACCAGAGGGTTATTTAAGAATTAGCAGAAGAAGCGGAGTTATTTTACAAAATCCTTATCCAATGTATTTTTATCCTGACAATCTTTTAGAAAGCATCATTATTTTCCAAAAAGGAAAATTTGACTATAAATCTATTCCCAGGGAAATAAAGAAAGCCTCAAAGATAGACATAAAAGAATTTTCAGATAATAAGTGGTATATGACACTCTGGGAAATGAATAATGTTATGCCAGGTTCGCCATTAGAAAAAGACATTGCCGCATTTCCGGAAGAGCTTCCTTATAGAGCAATAAAATTATTCTCATATAAAGGAGAAACTATCTTGGATCCTTTCCTCGGAAGCGGAACCACAATGAAAGTGGCCAGGGATTTAGGCAGAAATAGCATTGGAATAGAAATAAAAAAATCTCTTATTCCAATTATAAAAAAGAAATTAGGTTTTAGCGGTCAACAAAAATTAGATAGCAATAAAGATACTTTTGAAATAATTATTAGAAAAAAAGGTAAATATGGACCCATCGACTAAAATTTTTAATAAATCAACAAAATGGCAAAAGAAATACAAAAAACTCTTAATAAAGAAGAGAAAGGAATATTGCTTAGAGAATTAGAAAAACAAGGCATCCAAAAATGGCATGAAAGATGGATAAGACATATGGCTCTTCCAGAAGATATTGATCCATATACAAACGATTTAGAACTAAGAGAAAAGATTTTAAGATATTTACTTTTACGAATTTTAATTAATCAACAAGCTAGATTTGAAAAGGTTCGAGAAATTTCAAAATCTCTGGCCAAAGAATTTAATATGAAATTAATAACAGAACCGCATAATATTTCAGAAGAATCACTATTTAAAATTTTTTATAAAACAGCCGGCGAAAAAGGTAGCGAACTTTATAGGGTTGGGTCTTTAGGTGGAATAAAACCCGTTTCACTTTTTGCCTATCGTTTTAAAACTTTTGAAGGATTTATTAGATGGTTAAAAGATAATAATCTAAATTTGTTTCATTTATTTTTAAAAATTCTCGAGAAACAAAAAGTGAGAGGATTATTCGATTATTTAAATCATCATTTTATTCTCGAATCTGGTTGGGTGGGCAATGACCCTAAAGCCTGTAGAATGTATGCAAATTGGGTGTGGTTCCTCTTAAAAGAAATTTGGAAAGAAAAAATTGGAGCTGAAGCTCAAAATACTTTAATGTTAGTAGATGGACATGTAGGTAAAGTATTTTGTCGGGCTGGATTAATTGATACTATTTTTTACGAAAAAAATCGCCCCTATATTATTCAAGCAAGTAAAATGAGAGAGGAAATCGAAAATATAGTAACAAGATATAATCTTGCAGCATTTTATGTTGATAATGGGACTTTTTATATTTTTGAAGATGGTTTTTGTCTTGATATAAATCCTCACTGCAAAAAATGTCCTATAAGTCAATGGTGTAAAAAATACACAAAATGGACTGCTTACCAAAAACAAAAGCAATAAATAATCTCTAAAATATGAAAATCTATAAAGCCTATATAGAAATAATTTGTGGAGAATATGGTTTTGGTAATGATTATTTAATTGTGGCGAAAAATATTAAGGAAGCGGAAAGAAAAGCAAAAGAATATATTGACGAGGAAAACTCTTTATATCCTGGAGAAACTTTTTATAAATTAGATGGATTAGAAGAATTAAGATTTGTTGACGGATATAAACTCACAAATTATAACTTGAAAAGATTATAATTTAAATATGGCAAACATTGAAACTATCCGGCATTCTTT
>JASEJL010000017.1 GCA_030016465.1 Patescibacteria group bacterium
ATAATGAAGAGAAATCTCAAAAACAACCAATCTATTTTCTTTTAAGGAAATTAAAACCATTTTATTCAAAATCTTACCCAAAGAAACAATCTTTGAAATAATAAAAGTGTTACCGATGTACCCTTCACGTACATAAATTTGAAATTTATTTAAATTTGTGATATAAAAAAATCAGGATGAAACCTGGTTTTTTATGTAATATGAAACCCCGTTAGAAGCCTTTAGTAGAAAAAATTTAGATTAAATTTTTTTTACTCAAGATTAACGGGGCATAATTAAAAAATAAAGGTCTGTCTGAAATTAGCTAATTACTATATAAAGACAGACTTCTAACGGGGTGGAAGAAATTCTTAATTTTTTAATTGAAATTGAAAAATTAAAGAAAATGCCAAGAACAGGATGGATTTTAATAGGGATTAAAAATCCCGAAAGCATTGCTGAACATATTTTTCATGAAGCAATTATGGCTTGGGTTTTAGCAAGACAAAGAAAGAATAATTTAAATGTAGATAAAGTAGTTAAAATAGCTTTAATTCACGACCTCTGTGAAATTTATGCTGGAGATATAACTCCTTATGATGAGATTCTTCCGAAAAACAAAAAAGAATGGCCAGAGTTATTTGATAAATGGCCGAGAGCTTCGGAAAAAAAGAAAATAAAAACCTTTCTTAAAAAATATAAAAAAGAAAGAAAATCTCTTGAGAAACTTATTTCAAAATTACCTTCCGAAATAAAAAAAGAAATTTTAAATCTTTGGCTTGATTATGAATTAGGATTAACAAAAGAAGGCCGTTTTACTAAACAGGTAGGGAGATTAACTACTCTTTTACAAGCCTTACTATATGGAAAAAAGACCAAACAGCGCGTTTATAGATCTTGGTGGATTGGAACAAAAGAAAGAATAGATGACCCGCTTTTAATTGATTTTATTAAACAGCTAGAAAAAAAATTTCATCCGAAACATAAATAATGAGAAAAATAATTTTTACTTTAGTTATTTTAGGAGGCTTGTTTTTCTTCTTCGGGCTGGAAGTCTAACCAGAGAATTCACAATTTCAGGAGTTTTTGAATTCAGCTTCTCAAAATGATGGCATTATTATTTTTAATTCTGGCGCTTGAAGGAACACTCCTTTGGAAAAAGCCAAGGATTTTACTCCAATTATTGAGGGTATTCAAGTCACCTTAGAAGAATGGGGCTATAAATTTCTAGTCATTTCCTATCTTAGAACTGAAAACAGTTTGTCAGAGAAAATAACCGGAGCTAAAGATTTCTTAAGTTCTTTAAATTTTCTTCAGAAATTTTGACTGAGAAAGTAGAATTTTTAGCGAAGCAATTCCCTGATAAAAAAATTATTATGGCTGGTCTTTCCAGTAGAGCAGTTTTGGTTGATGAAACTATAAAAGAAATTTCAGAAAACTCCCAGATTTATGCTATCGAAGTTAGAGCTTCTTTTTGGGCGGAAACTTTTAAATCAGAATATTCTTCAACTCAATAACAATAAGAAAGATAGTTTGTCAGCAGGAGAAATAAAATCTTTACTTTTTACTTTAATTAAAGCTTTCTTTAAATGGATTTCTTTAAAAATGAATGGGCAAAATCTTACTTTTTCAGGCTATTTGGGTTCCTGGGCATGCATATTTCTGGGATTCTCTGGAAACCAGTTGTCAAATTGCCTCTTTTCTCTAAAATAAACTCCGCTAATTATGCCAAAAGGAAAACTTTTTATTGGCACTTCAGGTTGGATCTATAGTCATTGGGAGGGCATTTTTTATCCGGAAGATCTACCAGGAAAAGATAAATTAAAATATTTTTCAAAGCATTTTAAAACTGCAGAAATAAATTACTCTTTTTATCATCTGCCTCGGCCGAGCACTTACCAGAATTGGTATTCGCAAACTCCCGAGGATTTTTTATTTGCCGTCAAAGCTAGTCGGTTTATCACCCATATTAAAAGATTGAAAGGAGTGAGAGAAGCTTGGAAAACTTTTCTCGAGAATGCCTTATATCTTAAAGAAAAACTCGGACCAATCTTATTTCAATTTCCGCCATCATTTAAAGCCGCTGAAGAAAATATCAAAAGATTAAATCAATTTCTAATCTTATTAAAAACTTACAGGGGTCAGACCTCAGTAAACTTAAGATTTGCCTGCGAGTTTCGACATATAAGCTGGTGTGACAAAAAGATTTACAATTTACTTAAGAAATATAATGTGGCCTGGGTTATTGCCGACTCACCTTCTTATCCTAAAGCAGAAGTAGTAACTGCTGATTTTGTTTATATCCGAATGCATGGCTCAAAAGTTTTATTTAGTTCCAAATATACCAAAGAGGAACTAAGTCCTTTAGCTCAAAAAATCAAAAAATGGCTAAAGCAAAACCTTAATGTGTATGTTTATTTCAACAATGATGCTATGGGTTATGCTATAGAAAACGCTAAAACTCTGTTAAAACTTTGTAATAAAATAAACACATTTTAATGTTAATGATAATAAAGATGATGCGTAATAAAGAAAAAGAAGACAAAATTACCTCCTTTTTCTTTTACCATTATCAGAGAAATTAATACTAGAGAGAGATAAACCAACTTACAAATTGGGTTTAATTTTAGGTAATGGGTATGATGTAGATACTATTGTTTGTTTTTGGGGTGCCAGCTTTTAGAATAGCTAAAGGATTAAATTTAAGCAAGAAAGCTATTGAAAGATTCTTCAGATTGATTAGAGAAGTTATCTATAATCATTCCCTAATTGAATTAAAAAAAGCTTTCTGGTCAATTAGAATTAGATGAAACCATGTTTTGGGGGTAGAAAAGCTGGTAAAAGAGGCTGGGGAGCTAAAAAGAGAACATATTGTCTTTGGTATCTATCAAAGAAATGGCCAAATAATCGTATTTCCCGTTCAAAATCGAGAAAAAGAAACTTTACTTCCCCTCATTAAAAAACATACCAGAAAAGAAAGTATTTACTATATGATGACTACAAGGCCTATGTTTCCTTAGTTTATCGTGGCAAACATATCCGAATCACTAAAGAAAAAGGTAAGCCAGTAAATGAAGAGAATCTCAATGGCCTGGAAGAATTTTGGGGTTATCCTAAACACTGGCTTTATCATTATCGTGGTGTTCCTAGAAAATACTTCCCTTACTACCTCAAAGAAATTGAATTCAGGTTTAACTATCGTAATCAAGACTTATTTGATAAAATTGTTAAACTTCTTTTGACTTCTGAGAAACCAATTAAGTTCATTATTTCCTCACCAAAATCGAGCTCTAAACAAACAGCCGATTTTGATCAAAGTGATTTCCAAACTTCAAGGATTGGTTTTGTCTTTGATACTTGTCGTGCCGGTAGAATGGATGATGTAGCAGCTAATGGAAGAGTAATTTCTATGGCGACTGGAGAAAACCAGTCAGCTTATGTATATTCTACCGGAGAGTTTGGAGAGGGATGGTTCAGTCATTATTTTGTCAACAAAAGAATGCTAAATGGTCTGGCAGATGTATATAACCATGGACAGAGAACTAATTCTAACGTGCTTGGAGTTGGAGAAGATGTGGTAGAAGAAGCTTTTGATTACGCTAAAAAAATTACCATTCCAAGACAGAATCCAAGTAATCAGTGATAATTTTGAGAACGACTTGCTTTTGTAGATTTTGAGAAAGACTGGGAATACACAAAATCCGCCAAATTAGCGGGTTTTGTTTTTTGGCTCTTGACAAGGTTACCTAATATGGTAACCTTACTGTGGGACTTAAATGATTAATTTTTAGGCGAAAATATGAAAAATAAAACTAAAACTCACCTAATTTTTCCTGAAGAACTTTTGAAGACAATAGATAGATTGGTAGGAAAAAGAAAGAGAAGCAAATTTGTTGTTGAGGCAACAGAGAGAGAGCTAAAAAGAATAAAATTATTAAAAGCAATAGAAGAAGCAGCTGGTACTTGGAAAGATAAAGACCATCCTGAGTTGGTGAAAAAAGGAACATATAGATGGGTAAGAAAATTAAGAAAAGAAGATAAGAGAAAGTTAAGAGAAATTCAAAAGTAATATGGCTAATTATCTCTTGGACTCCACTATCATCATTGATTGTTTGAGAGGAAAGAAGGGAAGGGATGAACTTTTAAAGAAATTAGTTCTGGAAGGCTCAACTTTAGGTTGTTGTTCAGTGAATATCGTCGAAGTCCATACCGGAATGAAAAATAAAGAAAGGGAAAAGACTACTAATCTCCTTAATAGTCTTGAATATTATAATATAACTCGAGAAATGGCTACTCTTGCTGGCGAATATCGAAGGAATTACTGGAAGAAAGGAAAAATTCTTTCTGTTTCAGATGTTCTTATTGCAGCGGTGGCTATATCCTATAATCTCATTCTCATTACCGATAATAGAAAGCATTATCCAATGCCCGAAATTAAAATTGCTGGTGAAATAGAATAAGCTCTTAACAAAATCCGCTTACCCCCACACCAAATTTGGTGTAGGGGCTTGATTTTGTTTTTGGACAGAGAATGAGATATAATATCTATACATGAGGAAGTTTTTGCTTTTTTTGATTTCTCTTTTGATTGGCGTGATGTTATTTGTCTGGATTGGGAAATTAGTTGGCTGGCAGGAGATAAAAAATGCCTTTTTAGTTTTCACCGGCTGGCAGGGGATGGTCATTTTGGGATTAACGATATTAACGGCTTTAGTTGGAACTTGGAAATGGAAAGAAATTTTAAAAAGTGGAGGGACTAATATTTCCTTTGGCACTCTTTTGAGGACTTATTTGGCTAGTTTTTCTATTAGATACTTTGCTCCAGTAATAATAATTGGAGCAGAACTTTTTCAAGGATATATTTTAAAGGAGAGAAATTTAGTGCCCTGGTCTAAAGGAATGGCTTCAGTCGTTATTGACCGAATTTTAGAATGGACTGCTAATTTAGTAGTCATTTTTTTTGGAGTTTTGATTTTTCTTTTAATGATTGGCCTGCCGCCAATGAAATTGATGCTAATTTTTGGGGGAGTATTTTTAGTTTTTGCTAGCGGGATTATCTACTTTTATTTTAAAACCCTTAAAAGAGAAAGTATAGCTAAAGCTTTTGCTAAAATTTTAAAGCAGCAACTAGATAGTCAACCCTTAGAAATTGAAAAAGAGATTTTTAATTTCTTTAAACTAAAAAAATTATCAATGTGGAAGGCTTTTGGATTTTCCTTTTTAAGGGCGGTGGTAATGTATTTTCGGGCTTGGCTTTTGATTTTATTTTTGGGAAAAGAAATTTCTGGCCTAGCGGTTTTTTCAATTCTTGGTTTTACTTATTTAGCTGTGATGATTCCCATTCCCACTGCCTTGGGAAGCCACGAAGCAATTCAAACCCTTGTTTTTAATTCCCTTGACTTAGGACTGCCTACGGCTACCGCTTTTACCATGATTATTCGGGGAGCCGAATTCTTAATTGCTTTGGCAGGAGTAATAATTCTTTTTCGCTTAGGACTAATCTTTTTAAAAAACTTTCTTTTTAAACGTCTTGAAAAATTAACAAACCAAAATGACTTTTAGATTTAACATCTCAACCAAGGGGTTTGCCGATATCATTGATGTTAGTGCTCAAGTTTCAAAAGCAGTAAAAGAGTCAAAAATAAAAGATGGAATTTGTTTAATATCTTGTCCGGGTTCGACTTGCGGAATAACGACGATTGAATACGAACCTGAACTCCTAAAAGATTTTAAAGAATTTTTAGAAAAAATTATTCCTTCAGATAAAGAGTATCACCACGATAGCGTCTGGGGAGAGGAAAACGGCTTTTCCCACATTAGATCAGCTTTAATCAAGCCATTTTTAACCGTGCCAATTGAAGATGAAAAATTGGTTTTAGGCCAATGGCAACAAATCGTTTTTGTTGACTTTGACAATCGCGAAAGAGAAAGAGAAATAATTGTTAAGGTATTAGCTTCTTAGCTTCCTAGCTTTTTAGAACGAGGGAAATCCATACCTACAAAGATTTAATTATTTGGCAAAAATCAATGGATTTAGTTGTTGAAATTTATACTCTGAAAGAGCAATTTCCCAAATCAGAGCTTTATGGTTTAGTATCTCAAATGCGCAGAGTAGCAATATCTATCCCCTCTAATATAGCTGAGGGAAGAGTAAGGGGCCATAGAAAAGAATATCGTCAATTCCTTCTTAATGCTTATGGTTCCGGAGCCGAGTTAGAGACTCAAATAGAGATAGCTAAAAGATTGCCAAGAATGAAAAATTTAAATTATTCAAAAGTTGACAATTTATTACAAGAAATAATGAAAATGTTAAATAAAATCACCGCCAGCCTAAGAACCTAAGAAGCTAAAACCTAAGAACCTAATTTATGTTTAAATCTATCAACAAAATTATAAAAATTTTAATTCTCTCTGATTTTTTTGCTGTTTCTGCCTGGGGCTTAATAGCTCCTATTTTGGCAATATTTATTGTCGAAAATATCCACGGAGGTGATGCTAAAGTAGCTGGTATAGCAGTAGGAATTTATTGGGTAGCCAAGTCAATTTTCCAAATTCCTATCGGAAGATACCTGGATAGGAATCATGGAGAGAAAGATGATTACTACTTTTTAATTATTGGTACTTTTATAGCGGCGGTGGTTCCGATCGGATTTATTTTCGCCAGATACCCTTGGCATCTTTATTTCTGGCAGCTAGTTCATGCTATTGCTTGGGCAATGGCAATACCTGCCTGGGGCGGAATTTTTACCAGACACATCGATAAAGGAAAGGAAGCTTTTAGTTGGGGATTGGAAAGTTCGTCGATTGGTCTAGGGGCAGGAATAGCCGGTATCATCGGAGGAATAGTGGCAAAATTTTTTGGTTTTATACCTCTTTTTCTTGGAGTAAGTATTTTAACTATCATTGCTGGTATTGTATTGTTCTTAATCTCACAAAACCTACTTCCAAAAGAAAAAATTATTTTAATTCCCAAACCAAAATGAGAAACCAGGAGATTGCCCGAATTTTTTATGAAATTGCTGACTTTTTGGAGATGGAAGGAGTTCAGTTTAAGCCTTATGCCTATGAGAAGGCAGCTATTACTTTGGAAACATTGAAAAAAGATGTGGCAGAAATTTACAAAGAAGGAGGAAAAAAGGCATTAGAGGGGATTCCCGGCGTGGGGAAAAGCATAGCTGAGAAAATTGAGGAATATTTAAAAACCGGAAAAATCAAATATTACCAAGATTTAAAACGCAAAACCCCAATAAAAATGGAAGAATTGACAGCGGTTGAGGGTTTGGGTCCGAAAAGAGCAAAAGTTCTTTATCAAAAATTGGGAATTAGAAATTTAAAAGATTTAGAAAGGGCAGCTCGGACTCACAAAATTGCTTCCTTATTTGGCTTTGATGTAAAAACTGAAAAAAACATTTTAGAAGGAATCGCCTTTTTAAAAAGGAGCAAGGGGAGATTTTTATTAGGAGAGATCTTACCTGTAGTAAAGGAAGTTTATGAAAAATTGAAAAACTTAAAAGAAGTAAAAAGAGTTGACCCGGCAGGTTCTGTCAGAAGAATGAAAGAAACCATTGGCGACGTTGATTTTTTAGTAATCACTCAGCCGGGCGGAGAGGAAAAAATAATGGATTTTTTTACTTCTTTACCGGGAATTATCAAAATCTGGGGAAAAGGAACCACCAAGGCATCGGTCAGAATGAAAGAGGGTTTTGATATGGATATTAGGGTAGTGCCGGCCAGAAGTTACGGGTCGGCTTTACAATATTTTACTGGCTCAAAAGAACATAACATTGCCACTCGGAAAATTGCCATGGATAAAGGATTAAAACTTTCAGAATATGGACTTTTTCGCGGACCGAAAATGATTGTTGGAAAAACTGAGGAAGAAGTTTACAAAACTCTTGGAATGCAATGGGTACCACCAGAATTAAGAGAAAATCAGGGAGAAATTGAGGCAGCCTTGGAAGGAAAATTGCCCAAATTGATTGATTACAGAGATATTAAGGGTGACCTCCATTGTCACTCCAAATGGGATGGCGGAACAAATTCAATTGAAGAAGTAGTCAAAACAGCCCAGGAAATGGGTTATGAATATTTGGGAATTTCTGACCATACAAAATTTTTGAGAATTGAACATGGATTAGACGAGAAAAAACTATCAGAGCAAAGAAAAGAAATAGAAAAATTAAATTCTAAATTAAAAAATTTCAAAATTTTACAGGGAGCAGAAACCAATATTATGGCAGATGGTTCAATCGATATTAAAGACGAAGCTTTAAAAAAATTAGATTATGTTATTGCCGGAATTCACTCAAACTTCAAAATGGAAAAAGAAAAAATGACCGAAAGAATAATTAAAGCAATGAAAAATCCAAATGTCGATATTATTTCTCATCCAACCGGCCGAATTTTAAAGAGAAGAGATGAATACCAAATTGATTTCGATAAAATTTTAAGAGCAGCAAAAGAAACAAAAACAATTTTAGAAATCAATTCTTTTCCCGAAAGATTAGATTTAAATGATCAAAATATCAGGAGGGCAAAAGAAGCCGGTGTAAAAATGATTATTAACACCGATGCCCATCATAAAGACCAATTGAGGTATATAGAATTTGGTATTGCTCAAGCCCGTCGGGGCTGGGTTGAAAAAGAAGACATAATAAATACCAAACCTTTAGAGAAACTCTTAAAGTTTTTTAAATAAGAAATTGCAATAAAAAATGGCTAACTAGAAAAATTTGACAAAGAGTTTTTTAAAAAATATAATGAAATAAATATGGTTGAGAGCGTTACTATTTCCAAAAAAGAATATCAGAAACTCTTAGAGAAAGCTTTTAAATATGAGTATTTATCCCAGATATTAAAAGAAAAAAAGGATATTTTTGCTTCTCCACCAACTCGGAAAATAAAAGAAATTATTAAAAGTTTTAGAGAGACAAAACTTTATTCTCCTCAATTTCTTAAAAGTTTAGAAAAAGGGCTAAAAAGGTCTTCTTACTTTCAAAAATGAAAATTCTTCCTTTGCATCCGGAAATTAAGGAATATTTAAAGAAAAGAAATTTAGAAAAGAAATTTGAAAAACAAAAGATTTTATTTGAAAAGAATCCATTTTACCCTAGTTTAAAAACTGAGCTTTTAGAACCAAGAAAAATGAGAATTTGGAGTTTTAGACTCGATAGGAAATATCGGGCAATTTTTATTTTTCATAATAAAGAAACAATAGAAATTATAGATATAACCGACCATTATCGATAAATTATGGCTGTGGAAAAATCAGCTGGAGCTATAATTTTCAAGAAGAACAAAGAAATAAAATATTTGCTTTTGCATTATCCTTCTTCGGCAAAAACCCCAAAGGAATACTGGGATTTACCCAAAGGACACATTGAGAAAGGCGAGAATGAAATCGAAGCGGTGAAAAGGGAAGTTGAAGAAGAAACTGGACTAAGGGATATTGAGTTTGTAGAGGGGTTTAAAGAATGGATAAAATATTTTTTTAAATTTAAGAAAAAAAATATTTTAAAGTTTGTTACTTTTTATTTGGCTGAAACTAAGACAGAAAAAGTGAAAGTTTCATTTGAACATTTAGGATTTAAATGGTTACCATATGAAGAAGCCTTAAAGCAACTTACTTTTAAAAACACCAAAGAAATCCTCAAAAAAGCCCACCAATTTTTAATTAAATATGTTGCCCCACGTTGAAACACCAGTTCAAAAATTAGAAAATTATAAAAGAATTGTTGCTAAAGAAATCTTGGAAGATATTAAAACTTTAGGCTGGCGGTTTGAAAAATTTAAGGGTTAATTTAATTAATTAATTTAATTAATTCTACTCCTCGCGGCGGTGGAGTGGCTGAAATCTTAAAGAGTCTTGTGCCTTTAATGAAAGAAGTGGGGTTAAAAGCTGAATGGTATACTATTTTGCCCAGAGAGGATTTTTTATGATTACTAAAGAAATTCATAATGCCTTTTAGAGCAAAGAATATGGCATTCCTTTTTGGTATCGGGTAAAATATTAAAAGCATATAGAAACGTCAGCTAAATTAATGAGAGATATGAAGCCAGATATTTGGCTAGTCCATGATTCTTAACCAGCCGGAGTAATTTCGTATTTGCTCAATTTCCATCCAGCAATTTGTAGGTTGGATATTGATTTAACTTCGCCTAACCATGAAGCCTGGAAATTTTTTGCTGGAATTTTCGGAATAGATGATAAAATTACCCTCAGTTCAAAAGAATTTATTAAAAAAGAAATAAAAGAAAAGACAGTGGTTTTCCCGCCAGCCATTGATTTCTTGGTCCCCAAAAACCCTTGAAGTTAGATTTTTCAAAAGAAATTTTAAATGGTTATGGAATAACCTCTGATTAGAAATCCCCAATTAGCTGAAAAATTAGGAAAGGCTGTCAGAAAAACAGTCAAAGAGAAATTTTTTAATACCTCGGCTTTTAAGAGACTATTTAAAGGGTTTTAAAGAAGTATTAAAATAGAAAAATATGGAAAACCTTTTCCAAAATTTAATCTCTTGGTTAACTTCCCGCGGCATCAAAATTCTTTTCATTTTAATTGGGGCTTATTTGGTAAATCGTTTTTTGCAAATTTTTATTGAAAAGATAATTCAAAGAGGCTTGGCAGATAGAATGAGCGAAGAGAGAAAGAAAAGGGTAGAAACCTTAGTTTCTATTTTTAGCGGAACTCTCAGGTTTGTAATTTATATTATTGCCCTTTTAATGATTTTACCTGAATTTGGAATAAATATTGCCCCGATTTTAGCCGGGCTGGGTCTGGCAGGTTTAGCGGTTGGTATGGCAGCCAAAGATATAATTTCCGATTTTATTTCCGGCATTTTTATTATTTTAGAAAACCAATATCAAATTGGCGATAAAGTAAAAATTGTTGGTATTGAAGGAAAAGTAAAAGAAATAAGTTTAAGAAGAACAGTGATTGTTGATGAAAATAATTTTTCTCATTCCATTCCCAATAGTCAAATAAAATTGGTTTCTAAAAAAGCTGAATGAAAATGGTTTCTTTCCAAGAAAGAGTTTTTCAGGTTGTTAAAAAAATTCCCCCTGGGGAGTTTTTAACTTACAAAATGGTGGCAAAACTTGCTGGTAGGCCTTGGGCCTGGCGGGCAGTGGGAAATATTTTGAACAAAAATAAAAACCCCAAAATCCCTTGTCATCGGGTAATAAGATCAAATGGTAGAGTAGGTGGCTATAATCAAGGAATGAAAAAGAAAATTTATTTATTAAAAAAAGAAGGAATAATTATTAAACATGGCAAAGTTGCATGCTAATTTAGAAAATAAAGAATTTTGGTACAAAGATATTACTCTAATTCCCAACAAGTTACCTGATTTTGAGCGTGACGAGGTTGATTTAACAACTCATTTTACCAAAAGAATAATTCTCAAAACTCCTTTTGTTTCTTCACCAATGGATACGGTGACCGAAGCCGAGATGGCCATTTTAATGGCCTTGATGGGCGGAATAGGTGTTATCCATTACAATTTTTCAACAATTGATGAGCAAATAAAAGAAGTAGAAAAAGTTAAGAGATTTCAGGCTGGATTTGTTTTCAATCCAATTGTTTTATCTCCTCAAAATACTATTAGAAATGTCTACGATATTAATGAAAAATATGGTTTTTTTAGCACCCCAATTACTGAAGACGGAACTTTAAATTCAAAATTAATAGGAATTGTCACTCACCGAGATGTCAGATATAGAAAAGACATGGTAACCAAATTAAAGGAAGTGATGACTCCCAGAGAAAAATTAATTGTTGCCAAAAAATCAGAGACAGTTGATAAAAATAATCTTGAAGCCGCCAACAAAATATTAAGAGAGAATAATCTCGATACTTTAATCATTGTTGATAAAGAAGATAAAGTGGTGGCTTTAGTTACTGACTCCGATATTAGAAAAAACGAAAAATATCCTTTGGCAACAAAAAATGAAAATAAGCAATTGAGAACATTTATTGCGGTTGAATCGAGATTAAAACTAGCTAGAGAAAGAATTGAGAAGGCCTATGATGCCGGGGTAGATGGAATTGTCATTGATGCCAGTGTAGTTTTCAAAGAACAGCTGGATATTGCCAAGTGGGTAAAAGAAAATTTCCCAAAATTAGAAGTGGTGGTAGGAAATGTTGATTCAGCTGAGATGGTAAGAAAGATAATTGAAGAGGGATGGGAATATTGCGATGCTCTTCGAGTAGGAATTGGCCCAGGAGCAGCTTGCATTACTCAACAAGAACTAGGTGCTGGCCGGGCCCAAGCTTCGGCGGTATGGGAATGCGCAAAAGAAGTAAAAAAATTAGAACCAAAATATGGTGCTCTTCCAATCATTGCTGATGGTGGAATAAAAATTCCTGATACTGAGGACCTGGCCAAACCAGGAGATATTACTAAAGCCTTAGCTCTAGGAGCTCAGACAGTAATGATGGGATCCCTACTTGCTGGGCTGGATGAATCACCTGGTGAAAAACAATTTGATTATGAAGAAAATAGAATGGTTAAAAAATATCGAGGAATGGGGTCTTTGGAGGCAATGGAAAGAAGATCGGCAGTAAGATACGCGGTTGATAAAACAAAAATCAGAATTGCTGAAGGGATAGTTACTAAAGTTCCTTATCGGGGCTCAGGTTATGACTTTATTCCTCAACTTATTGCTGGAGTTAAACAAAGTCTACAAAAACAAGGATTCAAAAACTTAAAAGAACTCCAAGAAAAAGCCGACATCCGACCTATTTGCCTAAGTTCAAACACCTAATGGAAAATATAAACTTTGTAGAGATAGAGTCTAAGAAGCAACTGAGGAAAGTTTGGGAATAAAGAAACCCTCTATCTAGCACCTAGGCAAAATTTTCTTTTAGAAAATTTTGTGATATTTTGCTCTAATTTTGGAAAGTATTTTCTTTGAAAAGTCATTCATTCAGTTAGCTAGCTATAAGCACTATTTTGCTCTCTGTGTTGCCAAGGTTAAATAATGCTTAGTAGTTTGTGATGTTTTTATCTTTTTTGACATGGTAAAATTAGATGCTTTTATATAGGAATTATTGAAATTTCTATACAATAAGACTTTTAAGAGACTATTTAAAGCTTTTTAGAGAATTAGTTTCAATATGATAAAATGTCTTTTACTTTTTTCCGGAGGTTTAGATTCAATTTTGGCAGCAAAAATTTTAGAGAAGCAAAAAATTAAAATAATTCCAATTTGTTTTCAGAGTTATTTTTTTAACTGCAATTTAGCAAAAAGATCAGCCAAAAGTCTAGGATTAAAGCTGAAAGTAGTTGATTTTTCAAAAGAGCATCTTCAAATTGTCAAATCGCCAAAATATGGAAGGGGTAAGGGAATGAATCCCTGTCTTGATTGCCGTTTATTAATGTTAAAAACCGCCAAGCAGTTTGCTAAACTGAGGCGGAACAAATTTAACCTTCTAGCAACTGGCGAGGTTTTGGGAGAAAGACCTTTTTCTCAAAATATTAATGCTTTGAAATTAATAGAAAAAGAAGCTAATTTAAAGGGTTTAATTCTGAGACCTCTTTCAGCTAAAGTTTTACCAGAAACAATTTATGAGAAAAAAGGAATCGTAAAAAGAGAGCAGTTATTTAATATTTCCGGAAAATCAAGAAAATCCCAATTATCTTTAGTCAAAAAATTTAAAATAAAAGAATTTCCCCAACCAGCCAGTGGTTGTATTCTAACTGATTCGGAGTATTCAAAGAAATTAAGAGAGCTTTTTAGAAAAGTGCCAGATTGTAATGGTAATGATTGTCAAATTTTAAGAAAAGGCAGGGTTTTTTGGCAGGGAAAGGTTCTATTTATTGTTGCCAGAAATGAAAAAGAGTGTTATGAATTGAAGAAATTAGGCAAGAAAAAAGATTTGATTTTAGAACCAAAAAATTTCCCTGGACCAACAGTCTTAATCAGAAGTTTTAGCAGAAAAATGGAAAAAAATATTTTAGAAAAAGCCAGAAATCTTTTATTAAAATATTCTAAAAAAATTCCTAAAAATCCAGAAATAAATGTCATTTAAAAAAGTTTTAAATGTGGTAAGAAAGATTCCAAAAGGGAAGACAATGAGCTACAAAGTAGTGGCAGAATTGGCTGGAAAGCCTAAAGCCTGGCGGGCAGTGGGCAATATCTTGAATAAAAATCAAGACCCAAAAATTCCTTGTTACCAGGTGATAAAATCTAACGGAAGAGTTGGTGGCTATAAAGATGAAATAAAAATGGTAAAATAGAAATAGAACTTTATCCTAAGCATTAGGACTATATCCTATGCACTAGGAGGATTTGTTGTTTAACAAAATAAAGGAGGTGTAGGATGGCAGGATTTTTTGCTCTCAGTATAAATCCCGAAACTTACAAGGGTAATTTTTTGGAGGATTTGTTTTGGGAGACATTTTACCAGCAACATCTAGGTCATGAATATGCGGGATTGGCAACTTATGATGAGAAAAAGATTAAAACTCGTACTCACCCAGGACTCTTTAGACCTAACTTTAGGAAAGATTTAGCTGGACTTGAAGGAACAGAAGGAATTGGTTATTGTGGGGAATATGAAGAACCTATTTTAGTGGATTCGAGGTTGGGCGAATTTGCTATTTGCTTTTCTGGCAATCTCATTAATCGAGATAAGTTGGTAAAAAGATTTAAAACATTTGGTCATTCTTTTGCCAAGGAAGGAATAGATATTGAGGTAATTGCTAAGTTAATCGCTCAAGGAGATAAATTTACTGACGGTATAAAGAGAATGACTCAAGAGATTAAAGGAGCTTATTCTCTCGCGATCCTTACTGAAGAAGGAATTTATGTTGCCTGTGATCCGAGTAGTCATTGGCCATTAGTTGTTGGTGAAAAAACCGGGGCAGTGGTAGTTGCTTCGGATCCTTGCGGTTTTGAAAATTGGGATTTTGAACGCAAGCGGGATCTGGAACCAGGGGAAATTGCCCTACTTAAATACGGACGGTTGGAAACAAAAGAAAAAATGCCGAGCGATAAGACTCAAATCTGTAGCTTTATCTGGATTTATACCAACTATCCCAATGCCACATTTAGAAACATCCCTGGCTCTTTGGTTAGAAAGAAACTGCTGGCGTTATTGGCTCAGCGGGATATTGAGAAAGGGTTCATACCGGATGTGGTAATACCAGTTCCTCACTCCGGAAGATTTCCAGCTATTGGTTATCATCAGGAATTCTGCCGCCAAATAAATGAAAAGAAAATAAAGAAAATTCCTCTATACGATGAGGCTTTGATCCAATACATTTTTGCTGGCAGAAGTTATCTTCGTTTAGCCAACAAAGAAAGAAAGTTAGAGGCCTACATCAAACAATTAAGAAGTGCTGAAGATTTCTCAGGGAAAATAGCCGTGGTCTGTGACGATTCAATTAGAAGAGGCACTCAACTTCTCGAGAATTTAGTGCCAAAACTTAAAGCGGTAGGACTCAAAGAAATTCATCTCAGAATTGCCAATCCAGAATCTCTCTCCGCCTGTCCTTGGGGAAAAACAGTTAAAGCAGGAGAACTCTTAGCCTCCCAAATCCCAGCCAAGGAAAAGAGAATTGAAATTTTAGGTGTGGACAGTCTAGAACATCCAACCATTGAGGATCTAGCGAAAGCAATTGGACTTCCGCTAGAGACCCTCTGCGTTGACTGCGACTTACCAGCCTGAAATGAGAATGAGTTAGAAAAATTTTATGAACTAAAAGCCACCCTTTTGAGGGTGGCGCTTCTTTTTAAATTTATTTGAGATTAACCTTTTATTTCTGCTACTATCTTTTTGAAAATTTCAGGATGGTTTTGGGCTAAAGTTGCTAAAATTTTTCTATCAAGCTCAA
>JASEJL010000124.1 GCA_030016465.1 Patescibacteria group bacterium
TCTCAGATGATGCTGAGTAGCCAGCAAAAATTGTGTCTTTGCTCTATCTAATCTTTCAAATTCCTTTGCTAATTTCTCACTTCTTTGCCTTAAAGCCTTTTCTTGAATTGCCATTTTCTCTGCTTCCTCTCTCCTTTTTGATTCTTCGTGAGTGGCTTTGATTAGGTAATAGGCAAAGATTAAGAATAGAAAAAAAATAATGCCTTTCCATAGATAATCTAATTGAGTAGTTGAAACTAAGACATTCATAAAAAGCAAGATTCCCATTAATCCAACTAAAATCTCAGTTAAGAGAACCTTTATTTCAAAGAGGTGATATTTGGTAATCGCAAAAGCTAAAATTAAAACCGCTATTATCTCCGCCCAATAAGCCCCTATAGGGTTTATATTTATTCCATAAGCTGGCAAAAAAGCATAAGCACCGATATTCATTATAATAAAAGAGATAAATAAATAGTTCACCTGCTTTGTTTTCGTTTTATCTACAGTTTCTTTCTTTGTTTTTTTAAAAAATCTATAAACTTCTGAAAGAAATAATAATACATATACAGCAAAAAATATTAAAAAGAAATGATGAAAAAGTTCAGCCTGCGTATGAACCCCCCAGTTAAATTTGTATAAATCATCAACAAAATAATCAGTTCTACTCAAAACAAAAAACATAAAGGCGCCAAAATAACCAAAATAAAGTTTCTTTTTATTTTTTTTCTCAGTATCAGTGAAAATTAATCCAAAATGATACATCAAAATCGGAATAAAAACTACACCGATATAAACAATTCTATCCCAAAATATAGCCTCAAAATCAGTCTTCGCTTTATACATCATAAAAGTAGAAAGAAGCCACCAAGCCACTGCTACACAGAAAATTAAAAAAATAATATTCGATTTTTGTTTTGGATTTTTCAGAAACACAAAAATTCCTAATCCAATCATGAATAATCCACTTATAAAAGAAGAGTAAATATTAATTAGTAATAAGTCCATAAATTTAAATAATAAATTCTAATTTCTCGCTTAAGGGTTTCCCGAAACTTTGGAAAATATTTAATTTAAAATATTTCTGGTATTTCTCAAAAAGCGATAACATTCTCTTTACGGTTTCTGGCTTTGGATACCCCACAAAATTTTCTTTTAAATTTTCCAATGAACAAATTATAGTCTCGATTAAACAAGCATAAGCCTGACTATTCTTTAAACCAATATCCATGCCGTAATCAAACATTGGAGTATCAACAATCCCTCCATCAATCACAGTCACATCTTTCCTTTCTTTTAAAATATCTGGTGAAGTATTTCGGGGTTGAGTAATGTCGTAAATTATTGCCTTTTCTTTTAAAAAGTTTGGTTTTATAATCTCTTCGGTTGAAGCAGTGGCTACTACTACTATTTTTGCCTCTTTTATTGCAGAAATGTCATCGGTTATTAGTTTGTTTTTATAAAATGAAAAGTCCTTTTCTAATTCAATTACTTTTTTTGGTTTTTCAATAAGGATTAAGGATATATTTTTCTCACATAAAAAGAGGGGAATAGATCTTCCTATAGAACCTCCCGCTCCTACAATTGCTATTTTTTCTGTTGATAAATTTATTTTCTTGAGTTTAGCTATTTGCTCAATTGCTTTTAGCGTTAGTCCAACAGTTAAAGCCTTACCATTATCAATAAAAACTCCCTCAACTTTTCCTGTTAGTTCTTCTCCTCCTTTAGTTATGGAGGCAATAAGTTCTCCTAATCCTATTATCTCAACTCCTAGTTTTTTTGCTTTATGAAAAGCCTGGATTAACTTTTTAAAGATAAAGCTTCTTGGCAAAGAAAGTAGCTGGTCGCCCGTTAAAGGAATAACGATTATCCATCCCATCAATTTCCGTTGGGGGAGAAAAATTACTTTACTTCTAACAATTGGGGGTAAAAAGACAATTAATTTCCGCAATAATTTTTCAGGAAGACATCTAAATAAAGGAAATACTTTTCCCATATCTTCTTTCATAGAGACTCTCGGGTGAATTAAAAATGCAAATTTTTTCATTTTTATTGAATCTTATTTATTATCTTAAAATAATTTGCCCAAAAAAATTTGAATTGAGTATTTTCTTTAGATTTTC
>JASEJL010000125.1 GCA_030016465.1 Patescibacteria group bacterium
TAATCATCAATCTCGTATTTTTATCCTCTATTTTAGTATGTCTTGACAGGAAATTGAAAATGGAGTTTGGATCCTTCTTCGTAACTTCTCTCAAAGCCCATCCAACTGCTTTTTTAACATCTTTATCATCTTCTCTCATGACATTGTCCAAAAGTTCAAGGCAAATCTTTGATTCTGTCTTTTTTGCTCTTATATAAGGAGGAATTGTTGCTACCGCCAATCTTCTTACCCATTTGTTTTCAGATTTTATCCATTCATGCATCAAAGAAAACATCTCCTTTTGATTTTGAACTGCTAAATTTACAATAACTCTCAAAGCCATTAGGTCGCATATCTCCCAATTTGAAATATCATTCAAAACGCTTAAAACAAACTGTTTTGAATTTTCATAGTCCTTCTTACTTATGTTTCCCAAAGCACTTATTACAATTAATCTTTTATCTCTTTCGTCTTCTTTCCACAATTCCATTAACCTTTCAAACTTCCAGTCCTCTTTGATTAGTAATCTGCCTAGTTCTTGTCCAATTGAATTAAGCAATGGCGTTTTGGTAAAGCTCAGTTTTTCTGTTTTCTCTTTCTCAAGTTCTTTCGAAATTAAAAATAGGGCTGATTTAATATCTCCTTTTTTCAATTCCTCGTAAATCAATTTTGCCAGTTCTTTTTTATCCTTCATCATAACACTATTAAGATAGATTCTTTATAAAATTTCTTTTTCCAGCGGCAAAGGGGTGGAATTTCGCCTAACGCTTTGGGGATAAAAGAAGTTGCCGAAGGCATTTTTGGGCGGAGGTGCGAAGCACCGTAGCCTTTTATCTGCTGTTATACACCCCGAAGGGTTCGAGCGAAGCGAAAAAGTTCCCTCGCACGCCATCATTTCTTCTCCTTTTGATATTCAACATATGAATAAATAATCGTATAGGCAGCGACTAAAATCACTGGAGCAAGAATGAAAAATAAGGTGTACTTCTGGAAGAAGATTCCAAAAAGAGCAACTACCCCAGCAATCTTAAACAACTTTCCACCGATTTTATGTGTCTTATCCCAGACTACATCATTGCTTAAAGTCCAAGGGGTTCTGATTCCAATAAACCAGTTTCTTTTTGCATTTTCACAAAGAATGCCACTATAGAAGAATAGAAACCCAAGTCCAATTGGAAGAATTACATTAGGACTTATTTTTATTCCAATATTCCACAGAATTACTTGGAAGTGAATGGAAAGCATAAAAACAAAAAACAAGATGATAAATCCATCATAATATTTTCTAAATTTTTCAATGTTTGCTTTAAGTGGATCTATTCTAGGAATAGCAACGAAAAGTAAGGCAAGTCCAACAAGGATAAAAGGCAACAAGAAGATACCCCAAAACTTTGATATGTAGCCATCTACTTTTCCTTGAAGGTTCCAATGTGAAGCCATTCTTTCTGGCATCTGAGGATAAAAATAGATACCAATGATAAAGGAGAGTAAGATCAGTCCCAAGATGATTATTTCACTTTTTTTCATATCCACCTTGAAGTAACCCCCCGTTTTCCAACAGAAATTTGGGAAAGTTAAAAGAAGATTTTAGGGGTGAATTATTTAATTGTTAACGATTCGACCTTTTAAAAATTGTTTAACTTTTTCTTAAATTAAGAGGTATCAAACATCATCTCTGGTTTGAAAAGCTTGTCTCTGGGCATTCTAGAGTTTCCTAAAAACTTCCTAAAAGCCGTTTTTCAATTCAAAAAAGTCATCTCCAGAAAATCATTGAAAGAAATTAAGCAAATTATGGAAAAAGTTGGAACGAAGCGCGTAATTTCTAACAAAAAAGTTGGCTGGAATTGGCAATCACCTTATGATTTTTTAGCTTCATTTTTAGCGAGCCCCGCCGTTAGGCGGGGCCAGACTAACAATATTTCTCGCGGAAAAAATTTGAGATTTCCTATCTGGTGGACCTGGCCGGATTCGAACCGGCGATCTCCGCATTGCAAATGCGATGTTCTAACCAACTGAACTACAGGCCCTCACGTGGGCAAATTAAATTAATTCAAACTTTCTCTATTATCTTACCAAATTTAATCCATAAATCAAGGAGAAAAAATTTTAAACACTAA
>JASEJL010000126.1 GCA_030016465.1 Patescibacteria group bacterium
TTATAAAATCTTTTAATATCGAATTTAACGCCATAAACATCGTTCCCTATTCGAGCGAAGGGCTAGCGATATTAGGCCTTTATAAGAATCTCATTTTACATATTTTTAGTTCAGATGGAGTCCTTTTAAAATCGTTCGGAGAGCCGTTTGAAGTTCCTGCGCACTATGCTAGATATAAAAATTTTCCTCAGATAAGAATGCCAAAAAGGGCTGATTATTCTCGCGATGGGAGCATTCTTTTAATAAATCCCTATGAATATGAAATAATTGTCTATAAGGAAGGTAAAATAGAGGGAATCATCTCCAGTAAATCAGATTTTTTTAGGCCAATGGAAATAAAAGAACAGGCGGAAGGAATGGTCGGAATGGTTTTTCCGTGGGTTTCTGCCCTTAAATATCAAGACAGAATCTATGTAAATATTGATGATTTAAACAGCGATACTCCCAATCAACTGGATGTCTTCGAAAATGGGAGTTATGTCACATCCCTGAAGATTGAAGGTTTTGCCTATGCCATCGATAAAAGAGGACGAATCTATTGTGCCGAAGGGGAAAATATTCCGAGAGTGGTGAGATATTCTATAAAAGAGAATAGATAAGGCAATATAAGCCCTAATATTTCTTGTCACGTGGACATCTTTAGATGAGGACTATAGCTAAGGCGAAAGAGCAGTCTATTATGTTAATTTGGTTTAATCACACAATTTGTCCTTTAGTCTTGGTGATAACAATGACCCTGTTGATCTTATCGGCTCAGGCAAGAAATATAAAGGGTTTTTTGGGGAGAAAGATCTTGAAGAGAAGCAAGCAATAATACGGTATTTAGGTCACAGCGGTTGGGCTCTACAAACGAAAAATCACTTTCTGATATTTGATTATGTTGAATCTGAAAAAAACTCACATAATAAAGTTGTTAATCTGTCTGAGCTAAAGGAGAAAAAGGTGTCAGTATTTATTTCCCATGAGCATGCTGACCATTACTCCCCGGCTATTTTTAATTGGAGTCAGATTACTAAGAACATAAATTATATTCTTGGCTGGAAAGCAGATGCAGAACATAGCTGCGTATGCATAGCGCCAAGGGAGGAAAAAAGGATAAATGGTTTGGAAATATTGACCATAAAATCAACAGATGCGGGGGTGGGCTTTCTGGTAAAAGTTGATAGTCTTGTGATATTTCATGGAGGAGACCACGCCTACTGGGGTGGATCTATAAATAGCTTTGCACAAGAAATAGATTATTTAGCCGATGCAGAAGATGAGTTTGATATTGTTTTTCTTGCTCTTGCAACGGGAACTGGCCAAAGAAGTGAGAGTCTTACCAAAGGGATATACTATGCAATTGAAAAGCTCCAGCCAAAGGTTATGTTCCCAATGCACGCCGGCGGCAGGGAATATCTTTATAAGGAGTTTGTTCAGGAAGCGCAAAAGAAAAAATTTAGAACTCAGGTTTGTTACTCATTGGGAAGAGAACATGAATTTGTTTACCGAAATAGGGAGATAAATAAGTTGAATTGAGCATCAAAGGTGGAGTCAAAGTCTGTGCAAAAGTGGCAACGTGGAAGCTTCCACATGAGACATTAAAGGTTTCTCCATTTTTCGACACAATAGAAGCTTAAATTCTCATTATGATGGGCATAATCATATAATCTTAGAATGAGTTAAGTCCTGTCCGACAAATGGAGGTTACTTAAGGATTTGAAAGTTCAGTTGATTAAGAAGAAAATTAAAAGGAAGCTACGAACTTTCTTATATTCAAGAGTAAAATGCCCGTGAGATTACGTATTGCCAAATTTGATCATCTTCTTCCCTATATTAGGACCTATAAAAAGGAAGCTCTATCCAGCCGGATAGTCGCCCCGATAAACAGCATCCGAATCAAGCGCGAGAGGCACAGGTAAAAAGGGGAACACACTCTCGTGTCCATAGTTTTGCTTATTTTGCTTCTTCTGCCGACGATGTCCCCCGGCTTTTGAGAAATTGCTGGTTAAGATGACAGAAAGCCAGACAAGCTGCCTGTTCAATTCATCGAGTCTTTAGAGCTTAAGGGATTTGCTTTTCAT
>JASEJL010000127.1 GCA_030016465.1 Patescibacteria group bacterium
GCTATCTTCTTGCTATCTTGCCATCTCTTTTGCTATCAGAATCTTTCTCTCATAGCCATCTTCAGAATAAAGGCTTGCATATTCTCTTGCTCTATCCCATCTTTGCGTTAATGCTTTAGGGCTAAAGTCCAGTTCCATTTGCCAGATCTCTATATTGCTCGCTCCATAATTTAAGTTTCTTACCTGTCCCTGATGACCATTATCTCTTATCCTTAAATCTATTTTTCTTGTTTTATCCTTGGCTTGTCCTTCTCTTTTTACTACCCCCTTAGCCCTTCTTACCCATTCCCTAACTAATCCCCTTATCTTTTTATACTCATTATTATTCAGATATCTTAATCTACTGACCTGGATACCTTGTGTCTTTACTATCCATTTGTGATAGTTTTGCGATCTACTGATAGTTCTTGGTTCATCATCTTTCAGATAGCAAGTGCTTCTGCTTCTTCTTTTCTGCCTACCCTTTTAGAAAATGAAATAATCTCAACAGCAACTATATTGCTCTCCCTATCATAATCTACAACTAAACCCGCCTCTTCCATATACTCACTATCATTAATAGCATTTTCAGAAAACCTTATCTCTAAGACATCACCCCTCTTATCATAGCTTATTTTTATCATGCTTCCTCCTCGTCAGTCGCCTGTCAAAAAAGGCACTTATGACTAATAACTCTTCCCTACTTTCCCATCTACCTATTACCCTCATGAATTTTCCCTCTACAGTACCTATAAAGTGAACCAAAGAATTATTAAACTTATTGGGCTTCGTTGTTTTGGGGTTCAAAATTACCTTTTTTATGCTTTCTAAATTAATATCTCTTTGACTAATTTTCATCTTGGCATGCTCAGTTAATTTAACAATCCTCATTACCCATATCCTAAAGATAAAAGATAATTAACTCCTTATCAAGTAAAAATAGGAGCAGGTTCATTTTTACATCCCAAGTTAAAGTTATTAGCCATTAGTGATTGAGTTATTCAGCAAATACAAGTTTAAGAGGAGTTTCTACTTCAATCTTTTTTTCTTTAGCCCTCTTTTTAAATCCCAGAATCAGTATGCCTGTGATTTTACCATCTTCTTCTACCCTTTCCCATAAATCATCTCCAAGGTCTTTCATATATCCCTTTTTGTCTCCGTAGCTTATTTCAAGAATGTCTCCTTCTTCATCATACCATATCTTCAACTTTTCCATATAATCCTCCCTCCTTTTATCTTATCCGTGAAAAGAAGAAGTCAATATAGAACAATCTTGTGAAGTTACTTTAACTATGACAACTAAATACTTTTCAATCACAGGTGTATTTGGGTAAAACCGGTAATAGAGCCTAACATCAGACTCATATTTACTGGCAATAATTACTTCAGGGGATACTAAAGTTTCTTCTATCTTATTCAATTGGTCTCCCATCTCTTTATGTTCCAGTATATGTGCTTTCCTCTCATTCGTCAAGCGGATTTCATTATCAGTCCTTGATTATTCACTGTATTTTCCCAAAAATGGGGTGGGATTCATTTCTGGATGCTTTTATACCACTCAATTGTTTTCTTTAACCCCGTGTCAAATGGAGTTGATACTTTAAAACCAAATTCTTTTTCTGCTTTTGTGGTATCAAGACATCTTCTTGTTATCTTTACTTTCAGCAGGTTCAAAAAAGTTTGATTATCTATCTATTCGACATAGTATATCCCTAATAGTATCGCATACTTTATTAGAGAATTAGGGAACATTGTTTGAGTTTTTTGATTAATTTTTTAGAGAAAATAAAACTTCATTAAAGCCAAGAAGTAGCTATACTACATTCCCTTCATAAACTGGGACTGATGGAGCGCCTTTAACTAACTCCCGAAAGGGGACACTCGGCATAATATCCACCTCTTCCATACACTCAAACTGCTATCGGAAACACAATTGTCTTTATCCCTTTGCCATCTCATTTTCTGATTAAATGATTAAGGGAGGGTTGTTGGAGATAGATTCCTAATTTCCTTAAAGTTCAAAGTCCTGATTATCCACCATATATTTAAAAACTCTCCCTCTCTTTATTCTCCTCCCTTT
>JASEJL010000128.1 GCA_030016465.1 Patescibacteria group bacterium
CGGTCTTTTTCGTGGTTATAGCAACGCAATTTTTGACGGTAACGTCAGCATCGGGACGACAACGCCTTCACAAAAATTAACTTTATTAGATGGCAATATTTATTTAACTAACAGGCAATTTTCGGTTACTAAAGCAGGAAACTATTATGAGGTGGTTGATAGTGGGGTAAAGCGTTCTACGCCTAAATGCATTTGTGATAAAAATGATGATGTTATAGATTGTCCAGACGAAGGTTGGTTAACCACAGATTCTGTAGGAACAGTATGTTATGATTGGTGGAAAGATAAAAGTGCTAATAATTATCCACGAGCAGAAAAATTTGAAGTTAGACAAAAGAAAAAGGGTGCGTCGAGTTATACTGTTCAACCGGAATTAATTTTTAATGATGTTTTTACGGAAGATTGGACCTATAGCCTCAGAAATGTTGCTGGTACTTTACAATTTACTTCTGGCTATTCAGAAACTCCCCGAATGGTTATAGGTGCTGACGGTCACGTCGGCATCGGGACAACGGGGCCTGGATATGAACTAGATGTTAATGGCGACATTAATCTTCCAGCAACAGGATTTTTAAGAATTGCTGGTAACTCTGGTGAAAAAGGTCAAGTTCTTACCCGAACAGATACTGGCATGGCTTGGCAGACGCCAACAGGCGGCATTGGCGGCATTGGCGGCAATGGCAAGACTAATTACATCCCTCTTTGGACAGATAACAAAACCTTGGGAAACTCTGTGATTTATCAGTCAGGGGACAAAGTCGGCATCGGGACAACGGGGCCGGGGGCGAAGTTGGATGTTGCTGGGAAGACAATTTTGCAGGGTCGATTACAGCTTGGACATGCTGTTACTACATGGATTGATGATGCTATTGATGGGTTCAAAGAACCTGTTGTAAGCAACGATGGATTCATAATTGTGCCAGGATATACAGGTACAGAAGATTCGGATCTCAGACTTTATATTACAGATAACGCAAACGATAGATTTTCAATTTGGGGAGATACATGTGGGGGTGGGACGTGTAATGATCTCAATAAAGCCAGCCTCGCTCATTACTTTCAAGCTGGAGGGAATGCTTATCATAAAGGCAGAGTCGGCATCGGGACGACGGGGCCAGAAGCGAAGTTGCATATCAAACAACCGGACCACAGTTGGGGCTCTGGTATATATCTTGAGGATGACAACACCACAAACAAGTGGCAGATATTTCAGGAATATGATAACCGACTTACCTTTGGATATAACAATTCTCATAAAGTGGCAATTACAAGTGCGGGCAACGTCGGCATCGGGACGACGGCGCCAAACGAAAAATTAACGGTTTATGCTGGTAATATCTCAGTAATGAATGACCCTTCTCAAACTGGTTATAAATATGAGCATCAGGAAACTGTAAATGGCCATCAAACACCTAGATGTTCCTGTGATAGTAATAATGAGAGCGATGAGTGTAGTTCTCCTCATATTAGTCCATCGGACAAAGGTCAGTTCTGTTATGACCAGACCAAGACAGTTGGAACTGGGGCGTCGGTTTCTCGAAAATTCAAGAGAACTGCGTCAAATGTAGTTACTGGCGGTAGCCTTCACGTTTATAATTTGCTAACTATTGGTAGCGAAGGACATCCTTCTGCTTATGCTCCGGCTATTTCTTTTAACGCTCCTTCTTCTGGAGATAATTATACTATCGAAGACAGCGGTGGAACTCTCCGCTTTATAAATAACGATGGCGCTTCCAAACTTGTCATCAGCCAGGACGGCAAAGTCGGCATCGGGACGACGGAACCTAAGGCGCTACTGGATATAGATATGGGTAATAATTTGCATATGCATATTGGAAGCCATACAAATTCATCAAATGAGAGGGTGCAGTTTTATTATGATCCTTCTGTTGCAAGGGTGCGTTTAAACGCCGTTCCTTTCAAAAGTGTTGAGTCTGGGAGTGCTAATGGTTTGTCATTTGGAACTGCTCAAGGTCCCGATCAAATGGTTATAAATCAAGACGGCAAAGTCGGCATCGGGACGACGGAGCCACAAAAAGAATTAGATGT
>JASEJL010000129.1 GCA_030016465.1 Patescibacteria group bacterium
ATTGTGTCCGCAGGATTTAGCGGACAAAGGAGGAGATATGGAGACCACAGTGGTAACGACAAAAGGACAAATTGTCATACCTTCAAAGATCAGACGTCGCTATGGTATAAAGAAAGGAACTCGGGTATGTTTGATTGAACAAGGAGGCGATATTGTCATAAGACCTATAACCGATGAATATATCGAGAAAATGGCGGGTTCTCTGGGAACAAAGGGTCGGGTCCTTAAGACTTTTTTGGAAGAGAAAAAGCGGGAGCGTGAACTTTGAAAGCAGGTCAGGTCATTGATGCATACAGTCTTATTGCCTACTTAGAAGGCGAAGCAGGCAAAGACAAGGTAGTCGAACTCATCAAGGATGCCCGAGATACAGGCAGGAACCTCCTCCTTTGTGTAGTTAACTGGGGTGAGGTTTATTATTCTATTGCACGGGAATCGGGTTTTGAAGGTGCTGAGGAGGCAGCAAAGACTATCGAGAGCCTACCTATTGAAATTATCCCTGCAGATATTGAACTTACTAGACTTGCTGCTCGTTTCAAGTCCTCTTATAAACTATCCTATGGAGACTGTTTTGCTTTAGCATTAGCCAAACTGCGAAAAACAGAACTTGTCACTGGAGACAAAGAATTTAAAGTAATAGAAAAAGAGGTAAAGATTAATTGGATAGAATGACAGATAAAGAAATAAGAACCGAACTTGATAATGTTTATAGAGAAATGAGTAACTGGTCTCGAGTTAATAGATTTTTAAAAAGACCTTTACCAGAGGATTTAGCGGACAGCGGTTTTTCCTGACGAGAAACAAAAAGATGAGTAAATCAGCAAAAATCATAAGTATTGTGAATCATAAGGGTGGAGTTGGTAAGACAACTACAACGGCAAATTTAGGTGCTGCGATTGTTGAACTCAATAAAAAAGTCCTGCTTGTTGACCTTGACCCTCAATTTGCTCTTACAAAGTCATTTGGTATCAATTCAAATAATTCTAAGAACTCATATACCTGCTTAATGGAAAAGACATCTATTACTGACTCAATATGTGAGACAAAAATAAAGTCATTATTTGTTTTACCTTCAACGCTTGACCTTGCAGCTGCCGAAGCAGAACTGCTTGGTCAGATTGGCTTTGAAAAAAGACTCAAGTCAATCATTCAGCAAGTACAGGACTTTGATTTTATCCTGGTAGATTCCCCACCTTCACTCGGAATCCTTACAGCAAATGCCTTGGTTGCAGCAGGACACATTATTGTGCCTCTTGAGTGTGAGTATCTTGCTATGAGCGCGCTTCCTCAACTAAATAAAATGATTGAGAAAGCAAAAACAGTAAACCCTTCGCTTAATCAAAAAATTCTTTTTACTAAGTTTGATAAAAGAACGCAACACTCAGTAGAGATTGTTCAGGAAGTTAGAAAATATTTTTCTACTTACGATACAATTATAACAAAAACAATTAAGTTTGCATATTCTAATGTTGCCGGACTGCCACTTGTGGTCTATTGGCCAAAGTCAGACCAGGCAGAACAGTACAGGCAACTTGCAAGAGAGGTGTTAAATGTCAAATCCATCAGTTAGTGGTAAGGGAATAGATGTTTTTTTCCCAACAGCATCACAACATCAGCCGGGAGATAAAACAGTCATGCCTAAGACAGCCACAGTAGAAAAACAGAAAAGTAGAACAGAAAAATACCGCAGACAGTGGCAGTCAGAAGGTAAAGTCCAAATTTCACTGTGGTTACCTAAGGAGATCGCTCAAAAATTAAAACTACAGGCATTCCAACAAAATAAAAAAGTTTCTGAATTTGCTGCTGAATTGTTCAGTAGTGTTCTACTAAAGTAAAACAGTAGAACGCAAGGCAGGGCATGATACCTACATTGGCTGATTCAGTCAAACATCGTCGGAAATACCTATAGTGCTGGTGAGCGCTGTCACTATGCTAGCAAAATGCCAGCATGCTATTGAAATTTTCTGATTTTTGTGGTATAATAATATTGAAGGTTCAAACAGTAGAACACCAAAATAGTAGAACGCAAAGAATATTGGGAATCAAAACTCC
>JASEJL010000130.1 GCA_030016465.1 Patescibacteria group bacterium
AATGAACTGATTTTTAATAAGGAGGAAAGAATGTCGTTGTTAACTGATACTGATTTAAGAAGTAAAATATGTTCAGACAAAAATTGGAAGGAAGGTAGCAAAATTCATATTTATCCATTTTCAGAGGATAGTTTAACACCCGTTGGATATGATTTAAGGGTCGGTAACCTTTATTCCTCATCGCTCCACGGAGGGCCTTTTCGATTAGAAGATAATGGTCGAATTGTAATTAGCCCCGGGGATACAGTTTTAATTACCACCTTGGAAAAGATTGGGATGCCTAAAGACAAATCGATATCGGCACTAATTATGTCTAAGGTATCTAAAGTTTCAAAAGGCTTGTCCCATATATCTACACCAATTGATCCTGATTATGACGGCGAACCCTTAATAGCGATGAATAATTACTCTAGAAGCACTATAGAGTTGTTATTTGGCGAGCCTTTTTGCACAATTGTCTTCTTCGAGAATAAATCACACTCAACAAAGAGTTGTGGGAAAGTCCCCGGCAGATTAGATATTTTTGTAAACAAATGGTCTGCTGCTGCCCAAACGGCACGAAAGAAAGAATTTGTTAAAGTCTTGATTCCTATCAGTACTATTCTATTTTTTGTAGTATTGGGATATGTTATTTTCGGAAATCAGCCTGGGTTTGTAGCCATGGTAGCGGCTGGCGTCGGTTTAGCCGGAACAATACAGTCGCTAATTGTGAGGAGATAAATTGATCAAAAAAAGTCGACATTTAGAAGAACATGTTATGGTCTTTCCAACATCCCTGTTAATGGAAGCTGGGTATTTTCAAGGGCTCTCTTTTGAAACTAAAAAATACACCCAAATTATATTAGAACAAAAAAACTACAAGTTTATGAGAAGAAGAGATGCTGAAGTGGACCCTAATTATAAGCAATTAATTCCTTATGTAATTCTGAAACATAGAGATAGTATTTTTACATACAGAAGGGGGAAATTATTAACAGAAGAAAGGCTTTTAGGCAATTATTCTATTGGAATTGGAGGACATATATCGATAAATGACCCTAATTTATTTGGGATAGGTTATGAAGAAGGAGTCCATAGGGAAATAAAGGAAGAAATTGGGATAAAAAGCAAATGCGAAATGAAAGTCGTGGCACTTATGAATGATGACGCAAATGAAGTAGGCAAGGTGCATTTTGGAATTATTCATATTGCTATACTAGATAGCCCCTCAGTAATGGCGAAGGAAAAATCTATTAATGAAGCGAAATTTCTTAGTATCCTAGAGTTAAAGAAAAACATTTATAAGTTTGAAAATTGGTCAAAGATTTGTATTAATGAAATTGAAAAGTTACTCGCACAAATTTAGGATTTGCAATACGGCGGATAACACAGCATAAAGGGTTCGTGTCTTACGGCACTCACCCAAACCCTTCGCCTATTGCTCAGGGCTTCTTTTATGCTGGAACCGTTATATGAATTCCAAATCCTGCTAATAAAACAAAAAGATATAAAAAGAAGTAAGATATGAGGAAATAAGATATGATAACTCTAAAACATTCTACGGAGATAAAAACAACGCCTGAAAATATTTATAACTGGTTTAAAAATATTAATAAGAATTACAAAAAATGGCACCCTGATCATGTCAAATGGATAAATGAAACAGGTGGTTTAGGTGAAGGAGATATCGTTTATTATGAGGAATATGTTCATGGGAAATTACATAGCAACAGGTCTAAGATTACAAAGATAGAAGAGAACAAAAAGGTCGAATTTAAAAATTTATTTCCGGTGTCAATTATTTGCCCCAAAGGTTCATTTAGTATAGAACAAAAAGGAGAAACTTGTATTTTTACTGCCACATTTTTCATTAGGTTCGGCTGGTTCTTTTCAAGATTTGCAAAGCAGAGACTTGATGCTGGTAAAGAACATCTCAGGGAAGAAGGAGAAAATTTGAAAAGATTATTAGAAAAAGGAGAGATTTAATTGAAGGG
>JASEJL010000131.1 GCA_030016465.1 Patescibacteria group bacterium
AGGTAAAGATATATTAAATTCCATAATGTAGCCTCTTTTGGGTTAATTGTTATATGTCTTATATTTCAAAAAAGACTACTTTTATTTTACTCCATAACTACGAATTTTCGAATAATTACTTCACGTACAAGGGGTTGACAAAAGATTAGAAAAAGATAAAATATAAAATAGTAGCTATTATTAGATTCTCCCGATTTATTGCGTAGCGATGAAGTTTCCTTCTTTTGGATTTTGGAGTTTGCTTTCATCTTTATGTTTCGCTTCGCTTGCGTGAGAGAATCGCTGAAGGTCGACGCTACTAAGAGAGTTAATTATTAGTTATTACTTAATTTCAGAACGAAACGAAATATGACAAAAGTAGCTAGTGATCAGGATTTTCTTGAGTATGTGATAAAAGCCTTGGTTGATCACCCAGAAGATGTCAAAATCGAGCGTAAGGTTGATGAAATGGGAGTATTGCTTTCTTTGAAAGTCAATCCCGAAGACATGGGTCAGATTATCGGCAAGGCCGGTTCCACTGCCAGGGCTATCAGGTCTTTGGTTCGAATTGTCGGTCTAAAAAATCATGCCAGAGTGAATTTAAAGATCGAGGAACCAGAAGGCGCGGGTCCACGTGCTCAAGGAAAAAGAGCTCTGACCGAAGAAAAGGAGCTAGAAGAACTGAAATTGTAAACGAGACTCTAAAGATTCGTTTACACAAAACGGAAACGGTGCTATGATATTCGTAGTGCCGTTTTCGTTTGGGGAGTCTAAGTGAGCGCGAGATGAAACAAAGTCTTAGTGAACATTCGCATAATATGTTAATTTTTGATATCATTACTATTTTTCCCAAAATATTTAACTCTTTTTTAAAAGAAAGCTTAATTGCCCGGGCCCAAAAAAAGAAATTAATTAAAATCAATATCCATAATTTAAGAAAATGGACGACCGACCGACATAAAACGGTGGACGACCGGCCCTTTGGCGGAGGATTGGGCATGGTCTTAAAAGTAGAGCCAATTTACAAAGCAGTAAAGGAAATAAAGCCAAAAGTCAAAAGTCAAAAGTCAAAAATTATCCTATTTACCCCGCGAGGGAAGAAATTTAATCAAAAAATGGCTTATCAATTGTCAAAGTTAAATCAAATCATAATGATTTGCGGTAGATATGAAGGAGTGGATGAAAGAGTGGCAAAATATATTGCGGATATGGAATTGTCAATAGGGGAGTACGATTTAATGGGCGGAGAATTACCAGCAATGGTAGTGATAGAAACAGTGGCAAGGTTAATTCCTGGAGTTTTAGGTAAGAAGCAATTATTAAAAGAGAGAATTACTAAAGAAAAAGGATTTATTGAATATCCTCAATATACTCGCCCGGCAAAATTTTATCCGAAAGAAAAATTTAGGCAGGGGCAGCCAGAAGTTTGGCGAGTGCCAAAAGTTTTAATTTCTGGTCATCATAAAAAAATCGAAGAATGGCGAAAAAAGCACAAAAAAGACATTGGCAAATTAGCAAATTTTTGTTAAACTATTTAATATACGGGTAGGTGCCGGAGAGGCCAATCGGGTCTGACTGTAAATCAGATGCCTTCGGGCTACGGGGGTTCGAATCCCTCCCTACCCATAATGGGTATTAAAAGAAAAATTAGAAAGATTAGAAAGATTGTACAAAAAAGTTTTTTTCAATAATGGAAATAGCTAAGAAGGAGAGATGGTCATATGGAGCAATGAGGTATTGGATAGGAAAATATAACATTAAAGATATTGCCTAATAAGGAAATAGCCCAAAATTGAGAAGTTTTCAAAGAATTTTATTCATAAATCGTTGAAAAAATATCCCAGAAATATCCTCAAATCTTATTACGCATTAACTTTAGAGTGTTATCAAAAGAAGAATCAATTTGGTGTATTAAATCACTTTTACAAATAAAAAATTAAAAGAGTAAATTTTTCAAACTCTAAAAAATT
>JASEJL010000018.1 GCA_030016465.1 Patescibacteria group bacterium
GTAAATATTTTGCCACGGTGAGCTATGAGTGTTGCACTTCAAAAGCAAATTTCAGGCGGAGGAAAATCATAAAGAAGAGACACTTTAAAAAATAATATAAAAGATTTTCTTTTCGGAAAAGAGCTTAATGTCTGCCTGGTGGATGCCTTCCTGCGTGACAGGTAAGATATCTAGAAACCCAGAGAGAGGAGGAATGGAAAAGAAGAGGAGACGTTAGTTCGTTCCTGCCAACATTGTTACATTTATATATAGCACCTTTCAAAAACATGTTGGGGAAGGAGAGTGTAAAAGATTCCTTGGGATTCTTCGAGTTGACCCGATTCTTCGGAGTCAAAGTTGTAAAACGTGTAAGGGCAAGCCTGCCTTTCGAATAAAGTAAAGCCGAGAAATA
The DNA here is from genome assembly GCA_030016465.1 of Patescibacteria group bacterium. Taxonomy (GTDB): domain Bacteria; phylum Patescibacteriota; class Minisyncoccia; order Minisyncoccales; family DG-74-1; genus Yes71-31. The sequence goes on from JASEJL010000018.1 coordinate 392, forward strand.
CGAATATCCCGGAGTTACACACTCTTTCCCCAACTCCAATCGCAAACAAAGGACGTTCAAAAGAACGTCCTTAATCTCATTTTAAAAAGCTGAAATTTATGCTATTTTAAAGGTAGAATGCTAAATGAATTTAAAAACAAAAAAATTCTGATTCTCGGTTTTGGCAAAGAAGGGAGGGATAATTTTGGGTTTTTGAGGAAGTTGTTTTCTGAGAAAATTATTGGAATAGCTGACCAAAAAACTATATCACCCATTTCTCACGGCCGTAGAAAATGTGTTATTGGAGATGATAGAAAAATAAAACTCTATTTAGGTAAAAATTATCTTAAGGCCCTTAAAAATTATGATGTCATTATTAAATCGCCAGGGATTCCTTTTAAAAATTTACCAAAAACAGCTCTTAGCAAAATTACCACTCAAACTGAAATTTTTCTTGAAAATTGTTCGGGAAAAATTGTTGGGATTACTGGCACCAAAGGGAAAAGTACTACTGCGGCTTTAATTTATAAAATTCTAAAAGAAGGGGGGTTCAAAGCTCATTTAGTTGGAAATATTGGAAAACCGGTTTTAAATCTTCTATTTTCTGCTAGCCCAGAGGATATTTATGTTTATGAATTATCGAGTTATCAATTGTATAACCTTAAAAAATCACCTCAGATTGCTGTTTTTTTGAATATCTATCCAGAACATCTTGATTATTATCGAAATTTTAATGAATATGTAAAAGCCAAGGCAAATATTACTAAATATCAAACTAAAAAAGATTTTTTGGTTTATAATTCTGGCAACAAATTGGTTAGAGAAATTGCTAAAAAATCTCGAGCAATTAAAATTCCAATCAAAGGAGAGTATTACGAATTAAACAAAAATGCGGCTAGAGTAGTAGGAAAGATATTTAAAATTCCAAAAGCAACTATTGAAAAAGCTATTGGCAAATTTAAACCCCTGCCTCATCGCCTGGAATATGTCGGAACTTATAGGGGAATAAAATTTTATAATGATGCCCTATCGACAATTCCCGAAACAACAATAGCTGCTTTAGATAGTTTAGGTGATGATGTGGAAACGATTTTTTTAGGCGGGTTTGATAGGGGATTAGATTTTAAAAATTTGGCAAAGAAAATTTTAAAAAATAAAATAAAAAATCTAATTTTGTTTCCGATAACTGGGGAAAAAATCTGGAAAGAGATTTTTTTGCAAGTTAAAGACGATTTTTCTAAATTACCAAGGGCTTTTTTAGTCCAAAATATGAAAGATGCTGTAAAATTAGCTTATGAGTATACTCAAAAGGGGAAAATCTGTCTTTTATCATCTGCCTCAGCCAGTTTTAGTATTTTTAGAGATTATAAAGAAAAGGGTAATTTGTTTAAAAAATATGTAAAGCGCTTTGGGCAAAACCCTACTCTTTTGAAAAAAGGGCGTGAGTAAAAATATATGGCAAAAGGTAATCCAGATTATATCTTAATTGCTGTTACGGCTATCTTAATAATTTTAGGAATAATTATTTTGGCTAATGTTTCGGCTCCCTTTTCTCTGGAAACATTTGGCACAACTTATTATTTCTTAAATCACCAGCTGTTATTTGGTCTTTTTCCAGGACTGATTTTAGCTTTTTTGACTTTTCGAATTCCTTTGGATTTCTTAAAAAAATGGGTTCCTTTATTGCTTTTAATAAATTTAATTTTATTGGCCATAGTTTTTTTGCCCGGCATTGGTTTTGAGTTTAGAGGGGCGGCCAGATGGATAAATTTGGGTCCAATTTCTTTTCAGCCCTCAGAGTTTTTAAAGCTGACTTTTATTTTGTATTTAGCGGCTTGGCTGGCCAGTCGGACCGCTAGCGAAAAAACCAGTAGAAATCAGTTAATGTGGGGGTATAGTCAAACTTTCTTGGCTTTTCTAATCGTAATTGGAGTAATCAGTTTGCTTTTAATTTTTCAACCAGATATTAGTACCTTAGGGATAATTATTTTGGTTGCTAGTCTGATGTATTTTTTAGCTAAGACTCCCCTCTGGCAAAATTTCTTGATAATTTTCATCGGAGTGGCTTCTCTTTTCATTTTAATTAAACTTGCTCCTTATCGAGCAGCTCGGTTTTTAGTTTTTTTTGATCCGACAGCGGACCCAATGGGAATTGGCTATCAGATAAAGCAAGCCTTAATTGCCGCGGGGTCTGGCGGAATTTTTGGTCTTGGGCTGGGAATGTCTCAGATGAAATTTGGTTTTTTACCTCAGTCAATAGCCGATTCAATTTTTGCCATCTTTGCCGAAGAAACCGGATTTATTGGTAGCACTCTTTTAATTTTTCTTTTTTTAGTATTTTTCTGGCGAGGATTTAGAATTGGAAAATTATCTCAAGATAAATTCTCTCAATTAACCGCATGGGGAATAACTATCTGGATTTGTCTTCAGAGTTTTATTAATATAGCGGCAATGATTAAAGTTTTACCCCTGACCGGCATTCCCTTGTCATTCATCAGCTACGGCGGGTCATCCCTAGTTGCCGAATTGGGGGGAGTAGGGATATTATTAAATATATCAAGACAAAAAGTATGAAAATATTATTTACCGGTGGTGGTACTGCTGGTCATATTTTTCCAATAATTGCCATAGCGAGAGAAATAAAGCGAATTTATCCAGAGCCAAATCTTCAGTTTTTTTACCTTGGACCCAGAGATGAATTTAGCCAAATTTTGCTTTCCCAGGAAGAAATAAATGTAAAACATGTTTTCTCGGGAAAAATCAGAAGGTATTTTGATTGGAAGAGTCCCTTCCAAAATTTGATTGATGTTTTATTTAAAATCCCTCTAGGTATTCTTCAGGCCTTCTTTTATATTTTCTTTTTAGCTCCGGATTTAACCTTCTCAAAAGGAGGATTCGGTTCAATACCGGCAGTGATGGCCAGCTGGTTCTTAAAGGTTCCCATTTTTTTACACGAATCAGATATTAGCCCCGGCCTATCTAATCGATTTTTAAGCAAATTTGCTTTAGAAGTTTTTGTCTCTTTCCCAAAAACGGAATATTTTAAACCCTCAAAAATAATTTTGGTGGGCAATCCAATCCGAAGGGAAATTTTAGAAGGTTCAAAAGAAGAAGCCCAAAAATTGTTTAAATTAAGCGGGACAAAGCCAGTAATTCTAATTTTAGGTGGCTCCCAGGGCGCTCAAAGAATTAATGACAAAATCCTGGAAATTTTGCCAGAACTTTTAAAAAATTTTGAAATAATTCATCAGTCGGGTGAGAAAAATTTTGAAGAAGTAAAGGCTGAATCAAGAGTAATACTTCCTGAAGAATTGGCTTCTTTTTATCATCTTTTTCCATTCCTAAACGAAGAAGAACTAAAACAGGCCTATGCTGCTTGTGATTTAGTTGTCAGTCGGGCTGGTTCAGGAAGCATTTTCGAAATAGCCGCTGCCAGAAAGCCAAGTATTTTAATTCCCTTATCAGAAGCTGCTCAAAACCATCAGTTCAAAAATGCCTATGCCTATGCTGAAAAAGGGGCGACAATTGTTCTAGAAGAAGCTAATTTCACTCCCCATTTTTTCTTGGAAAAACTGAGATATTTATTTTTTCGGCCACCAAGCGAGGTGAGAGATGAAGCGAAGCCTCAGCGATCTGAAGAGTTGGAAAAAATGCAAAAAGCAGCTGAGGAGTTTTCCAAACCGCTGGCTGCTCAAACAATTGCTAGCTACCTTATTGAATTTTTAAAATAAATTTTATATATTTAAAATATGCTCTAAAATATGCTCTCTGAGGAATTTAAATTCCAAAAACCCGGCGAAGTCCGAACACGATTCGCTCCTGCGCCAACCGGTGTTTTGCATATTGGCGGAGCCAGAACTGCTCTTTTCAATTATCTTTTTGCCAAAAAAAATGAAGGTGTTTTTATTTTGCGGATTGAAGATACTGATATTGAAAGGTCAGGTCAGGAATATGAAAAAGACATTATGGAAAGTTTAAAATGGTTAGGAATTGAATGGGATGAAGGCCCCGATGTTGGAGGAGATTACGGACCATATCGACAAAGTGAAAGATTAAACATTTATGCCAAATACTTGGAAAAGCTCTTGGCTGAGGATAAGGCCTATTATTGTTTCTGCTCAGAAGAAGAATTAGAAGCTCAAAGACAGTATCAGTTATCAATAGGCGAAGCGCCTCATTATTCTGGAAAATGTGCCAATCTTTCCAAAGAAGAAGTTCAAAGATTAAGAGAGGCAGGAAAATCGGCGGTTATTAGATTTAGGGTACCTAGCAAAAAAGTAAGGTTCAATGATTTAATCAGGGGCAAATTAGAATTTGACACCTCTTTAATGGGAGACATTGTCATTGCCAAGGATTTGACCATCCCTTTGTATAATTTTGCCTGCGTGGTTGATGATTTTGAAATGAAAATCAGTCAGGTCATCAGGGGCGAAGAACACATCTCTAATACTCCAAAACAAATCCTTCTTCAAGAAGCCCTGAATTTTCCTTCGCCCCAATATGTCCACTTGCCAATGATTTTGGGGCCAGACAGAACAAAGTTATCAAAAAGATATGAGGCAGTAGGTATTTCTGAGTATAAAAAAGAGGGCTATTTGCCCGAGGCCTTAGTTAATTTTATGGCCTTTTTAGGTTGGAATCCGGGTGGAGAGCGAGAGATTTATTCAATATCCTCTTTGATTAAAGAATTTTCTTTAGAAAGGGTTCAAAAAGGAGGGGCAATTTTTAATATCAAAAGATTGGATTTTTTGAATGGTTTTTATATTCGCCAGCGCTCGGTTGAAAAATTAACCGAACTCTGCCTACCTTATTTAATTGAGGCAGGTTTTCTTGAGAAAATATGAATTTGAGAAAATATGAATCCCGAAGAATTAAAATTATTTGAGGAAAAAGGAGCTGAATTTAAAATAAAAACAACCGGGGAAGAAATTACTTTAGATTGGCTAAAGAAAATTGTCTCAATTTATCAAAAGAGATTGAAAAAATTATCGGAAATTAGCCAATTGACCCATTTTTTCTTTAAAGATAAGCTGGAATATGAAAAAGATTTATTAAGATGGCGAGAAATGACCGATAAAGAGATTAAAGTTGCTCTTGACAAATTAGAAAAAATATTATCTAAAATTAAATACGAGGAGTGGAAGAAAGAAAATTTAGAAAAGATCTTAATACCAGAAGCAGAAGAATTTGCCAAAAGAATTAATAAGGCAGGGGATAGGGGATATCTTTTGTGGCCTTTGAGAGTGGCCCTGACCGGAAAAAGAGAATCAGCCGGGCCCTTTGAGATAGCGGAAATATTGGGAAAAGAAAAAACCTTAAAGAGAATCAAAGAGGCGAGGGGATTGATAAAATGAAAAAGCCGGTTCCTTTGTTGATTTTGGAAACCGGCCTTTAAGACAAGTTAATTAACTTAGGAGGAAATCAATCTCTTTTATGTCTGTTTTTGTTTCTACTATTTCCTGCCAGGTTTTATCTTTTTTTCCTTCTATTGCAATCGCAATACCAGTAGTACCTCCTTTCATCTGTCCAACAATGCAGATACCACAATCTGCTATTGGTATTTTTAGAAGTTCTACAGGTTCTGGTGTCTCTCTTCTCTCTGACTTTGTTATCTTTGATGAAAAACTAAATGACTGAGGAACCTTAACAAAGAAAATTTTTCCATAGGTTCCTTTAATTTCCCAGACGGTGCCATCTACATCATGAATTTTTACCTTCATTATTCTCCCCCTCTTAAAGAGCTATATTATATTTTATTTATCCAGCAGATGTGCTTTATTAAGTGGTTTTCAGAAAACAATCCAATAAAGCCAATTTTGTTACACCATCACCTCCTTCCTCTGAAATTTGCTTTTGTGGTTAAGTTCTCTTTTAAACATTATTTTAGATAAAATATAAAATGAAACTGGATTATGGCTAAAGTTGTAGAAAATCAAATTGTTAAAATTTCAAAACAGGCTTTGAAAAGGGGAGTGGCAATTTTGGATTTGAAAGAGGATAAAGAGCTGATTGAGAAGGCGGTGCCAACCTATCATCTCAAAGGAAAGGTAGCAAAAAATTTAGATAAACTAGTAAGGGAAAGATTAAAGAAAGGAATACGAAAGAGGAAAAAACAATAAAAACTTCTTCCTGAAGGAAAAAGAAAAAAATTTTAAGAAGAAGTTTTATTTTTAGATATCGGAACTCATGATATTTATAAATAGAGAATTAAAGAGGATAGGGGACTTTTATGAGATTCAAGATTCAAGATTCAAGATTTAAGATTTTAATTAATATTTTAGTAATATTTGGGCTTTTGTTGCCGAGTTTTTCTTTTGCCCCCACACCAAATTTGGTGTGGGGGTTTGCCCAGCAACCGCTAATTAAAGCACCGGAAACTTTAGAGGAGGCAAAGGAAATGGGCGAGAAGATTCTGGAAGTTACTAAAAAAGAATTACCAGGAATTTTGGAAAGAATCTGGAGAGAAGAAGTTTTACCTATTTGGCAAAAGCTCTGGAATTTTTTTAAAAAGCTTTGGAATTTCTATGTTTGGCCAGCAATTAAAAAACTCTGGCAAAAAATTGCCACTCCTTTTAAAAAAGAAATAGAAAGAAGAAAACCAATTATTGAAAAAGAATTTAAAAAAGAAAAACAGGAATTAAAAACTGAGGTACCAAAAGTTGGTAAATCCCTCTGGGAAAAATTTAAAGAGTTAATAAAATAGGATTTTTCCACTTGCACCGTTAGAAGTCTTAGTTTTACTTTACTTGAAAATAAGGAAAGATAGGGGATAGACTTCTAATGACTCTTGACATAGCCTTTTGGGTTATTTATTATGAATATAGGATACTTCGCATAATAACTCTTTACCGCAGTATTATCTCATAGTTAACTCAGCCACCTCCCTACCACTATGAAAAAAGATTCAAGGCCAATTATAGAACATATCAATGACTTTTTAGAATATTTGGATATTGAAAAAGGATTAAGTAATAAAAGTCAGGAGACCTATCAAAGATTTCTAAGAAAATTTGTTAATTGGTTAAAAATTAACAACCTTGAAGCCTTAGCTCCTCACGAGCTCTCTGAAGAACATATAAGAAAATACAGGGTATTTTTATCCCAAAGTTTCAATAAAAACACCCGAGAACCTATAAAAAGATCTACTCAGAACTATTATCTTATTGCCCTGCGTAATCTTTTAAATTACTTTACTGACCGAGATATTCTCTCTCTTCCTGCAGAAAAAATAAAATTAGCTAAGTCAAAATCCGATGAAAGAATGATTAAGTTTTTAACGGTTGACCAAATTAAAAAACTCCTAGATGCCCCAAAAACTTCTTCTTTGATCGGATTAAGAGACCGAGCTATTTTGGAAGTTTTGTTTTCAACCGGCCTTAGGGTGGCTGAATTGGCAAATCTAAACAGAGAGCAAATTAAAATTACTCCCGAGACAAAAGACTTAGAAATTGTGATTATCGGTAAAGGCAATAGACCTCGGCCAGTATATTTATCAAAACGAGCAGTAAAATGGCTAAGAAATTATTTAGAAATTCGCAAAGACAAAGAAAAAGCTTTATTTATTAATTACAAAGGGCCAAAATCAGCCTCCAAACGCCTTTCGCCTCGTTCAATTGAAAATATTGTCAAAAAATATGCGATTTTAGCCGGCGTACCAAGCTTTACTACTCCTCATACCTTACGACATTGTCTCCACCCCTCTACTAGAATTGTACTTTCGGATCAAATTATTTCAGCCAGAGATCTCTTTTTTCATAAAGCAAGTGAAGCTCAAACAATGGAATGGCATGACCTTCAACTCCGCCCTCAAAAAATTCAAGATAAAAGTTATCATATTACTCCCTTATTATCTATCTGGGCCGATGGCTACAATCTCATTTGTTCTCCACATCATCGACTTTTCACAATAGGCAAAAACGGAATTGAAGAAATAAAGGTGGAGGAGGTAAAAATTGGAGATTATGTTATGGGAATAAAAAAATTTGAAATTCAAGGAAAACCTTTTGTTACTCCTCAATTTGCCCGGCTTCTAGGTTACATTTTCGGCGATGGAACAGTAAGCAGAAAACGCCAAGTAGTCCTTTTAGATGACAAAAATAAAAACATTCTAAAATTTTATCAAAATCTTGTCCGTGAATTGTTTATTCTTAACCCTTCCTTAGAAAAAAATAAGTATAGAGAATCTTGGCAACTTAAAATCTACAATAGAGAATTAGTTGAGTTTATATTAACTATTGGATTTGAGCCAAGGGCGAACCAGCGAAGGCTACCAAAGGAAATTCTTTCTGCTCCATTGGAAGAACTAACTGAATTTATTGCCGGTTTTTATGATGCCGAGGGTAATACGGGTAGGATACGATTTTTTTCTTCGAGTTTAGATTTATTAAAAGATGTCCAGATGGGTCTTTTGCGTTTGGGGATAGATGCTCATATAAATTGGCGTCAGAGAACCGTAAGGTTACCTCAAAAAAGAACCTTTACTCATAAATTTTATACCCTCCATATACTTCATCGGCCGGATCAATTACAATTTATCAAAAATATCAAAACACTTAAAAAGAGGTTTCTTCACATAGAACCAGGGTTTGAAGGAGAAAAATTACCAATAGGAAAACTGCTAAAAGTAATCAAGCAAGATGCGATTCGAAAGAACATAAACATTAATGATCTTGGAAGATATTTCGACAACCTTGTCCCGGTAAGAAAAACAGTTGAGAAAATTATCACCCAACTAGAAAACTCAGGATACCGCTCTCCTCTTCTGAAAACTTTAGAAAAAATTACTTATGCCAACAACATCAAATGGTTAAGAATAAAAGAAAAAACAAGGCTCCCTTTCGGAAGATACTCAACTTATGATTTTGGAATAGATCGATATACCGGAAATCTTATTACCGACGGAATCATTAGCCATAATTCCTTTGCCACCGATCTTTTGAGCCAAGGGGTTGATTTAAAAACAATTCAAGAATTTTTAGGCCATAAAAATATTAGTACAACTCAGATTTATGCCCATGTCACCTCAAGAAAACTCAGAGAAACTCATAGGAAATTTCATAGTCTAAAAGAGTAACCCACTCCCCTATTTTTAACCCAATTCAGCCTATTTTTAGCCTCTAATGTAGAAATAGAAATTGCCCAACGATGGCCTTTTTGTTTTGGCTATGTTGTTCCTCCACTAAGAGATATTAAAAAGTGGTTAGAAAAGTAATCCTAGAGCTTTAAGGTCTTTTCTTAATTGTGTAGGATTTTTAAAATGTATTGTTTTCATACCCAAACCCTCAGCTACTTTCAAAAATCTCTTAATATCGTCAATAAAAACACATTCTTCAGGTTTTACATCAAGACTTTTTGCTGCCAGTAAGAATATCTCTTTTTCATCTTTTGTCAAACCAACTTCATGAGAAAGGATAACAACATCAAATAGTTTAAATCTGCCGAGTTTTTTATTTATTTTCGTGTGTTCCTTTATTGTATTTGAGACTATTGCGAGTTGGTAATTTTTCTTCAGCAAAGCGATGAGTTTCTTTATGTTTTTATCTATTGAGGTAAATTTACCGTAATCTTTTATCCATAAATCTTTGAGACTTTCTTCAGATATAATATTTTTCTTGAGTTTTTTCGTAACATTTCTAAAACATTGCAAAAGAGTTATCTCTCCTTTAGATAAAGGAAGGGCCTCTATATTAATTGTCTCCCACAGTTTAGCATCATCTGACATTTGAAATATCTTTTTGGTCTGAGCTAGAAGGGGTTTCATATTTAAAATTACGCCCCCAAAATCAAAAATAACTGCTTTTATCATAACACTTCATTCTACCAAAAGTTGCCTTTTTGACGATTAAAAATTGCTAGTGATAGGCTTTTTTAAATTAAAAAAGAGATAACTTGTGTTTAAAGAATTTATTAAAGCCGCAATAAAAAATAATTCAATATCTCATTAATTCACGATCGTGAATTAATGAGATATTCATTGATATTATTCATTAGCAATTATCAGAGCGGGCATTACTGGTCTTTATCTAGTCTGGAAATTGGTTGAAAAAGGTCATCAAGTTTTTACTGACCGAAGCGGCGCTGGCGACGGCTGTATTCGGCAAGAGCTAAATCTAAATCTTTTTCGCTGAAATCAGGCCAGTATTTTGGGCAAAAATAAAGTTCACTGTAAGCTGCCTGCCAGATTAGAAAATTGGAGATTCGTTGTTCTTTGCCGGTTCTAATAATTAAATCAACGTCAGAAGTCCAGAGGTTTTCTTTAATGGTATTTTCGTTAATTTTTTTTGGAGGAATTTTCTTTTCAATAATCTTTTTGACTGCCTCAACAATCTCGGCCCGACCGCCATAACTTAAGGCGAAATTTACCATCATTTCTTTATTATCCTTAGTTTGCTTTTCAATCTCAATAATTTTTTTCTGAAGCGATTTTGGCAATGTTTCTTTTTGACCAATTATCCTTATTCTAATTTTATTTTTATGAAGATGTTTAAAATGATTGCTGATAGCTTTTTTGCCTAATTTTATTAGATAATTAACCTCTTCCTTCCCCCTTTTCCAATTTTCGGTCGAAAAAACAAATAAGGTTAAAATTTTTATTCCCTTTTCTTTGCAATACTCTATTATTCTCTGGACTTTCTCTAGGCCCTTTCGATGACCTTCAAAAACCGGCAAACCTCTTTCTTCTGCCCATCTTCGGTTACCATCCAGAATTATACCCAAATGATATGGTAGTTGATTCATAACCATTTTTTTAAATAAGGAAGTCGCCTTCTATTTTAAATTCTTTTGGCAAAAGCCAGGGTATTTTAAACCCCAAAAAATAAACCAAGCGAGTCACTATTTTTGAAAAAAGAATTTTTGTTGAAAAAAACTTTTCCACCGCCTTCTTATATTTTAAAAAATCTGGAAAATTTTTCAAGAGGATATCAGCGGCTATCAATCCCCAGATTACCCCTCCCCCACTCCAGGGTTTGGTCAGGCCAGCAGCCTCTCCGCAAAGGGTAATTTTTTGATGATAAGGAATAATTAGGCCTTGAGCTATGATAGCAGATTTTAATCGCTTCAAATTAAAATAATTCTGCTTTAAGAAATTCTTAAGAAGGAGTTTAGCTTCTTCTGGTTTTTCAATAATCCCATATTCTGTCTCTTTTATTCGGGGAATTTTCCAGATAAACCCATTTTTGGTTGGCCAGGTCTCAACATAACTTAAACAATCACTTTGAGAAATAAATCCCTGAATTGCTAAACGATAGTCAGGTGTTGATAGGTTCAAATTTTCCCTGACCAGCGAATTTGCTCCATCGCAACCAATTACTCTTTCAAAATCATTTTGTATTGTAACGAGGTCTTGCTTCGTTACATTATGATTTAAGATAATTTTTACTCCTGTCTGGCGAACCAACTCGGCAACCAGATTATCTAATTTAAAATGAGCTATCACCAAAAATTTCTCGGCAAATCTAACCCTAAAAGTCCTTCTGGGGAAGTGGACTAAAACAGAATCTATCTCGTTTTGAACCAGTTTTTTACTTTCAGGAATAAATTTGAAAATTTTCTCTGAAAATAATCCCGAGCAGACCTCTTTGCCAATTTTCTCTTTCTTTTCAAAAACCGTTACCTCATAGCCTCTCTCAGAGAGTTTCCAAGCTAAATATAATCCGCAAATCCCTGCACCAATGATAGCCACTCTCATGAATCGATGCTAATATACGAATTGATGCTAATTATACTAATATTCGTATCATTAGTATGCATTCGTATATTGGTATCGCGGTATTCTATCTTTATTGGTTCTTTCTCTTGGGTTTTGGCAACAATATAACCCAGGGCAAAAGAAAGCAGAGAAATTAAAATAACGCCAATTACCAATATTATATCGGACTGATAGGTTTTGACAAATTCTTTTATTTTTTGTAACATAAATATATCATGGCAAAAACTAAGGCAGCAGGTGCGACAAAATTAGGAAGGGATTCTTTACCGAAGTATTTAGGAGTAAAACTATTCGAGGGCCAAAGAGCTAAAATTGGTCAGATTTTGGTTCGCCAAAGGGGAACAAAATTTCTTCCGGGAAAAAATGTTGCTCGGGGTGGTGATGATACTCTTTATGCCTTAAAAGAGGGCGTTGTTCGGTTTACCACAAAAAGAAAAAAGGGATTTGATAACTCTCAAAGAGTTGCTAAAGTTATCAATATAGAATAATCTCAATGAATTCACATTAATTAATGAATATCACATTAATTCACGATCGTGAGTTAATGAGATATTGAATTGTTTTTAATCGCTGCTTTAATAAATTCTCTAAACAACGGGTGGGGTTTCAACGGTCTCGATTTGTATTCAGGATGAAACTGGGTGGCAACAAAAAAAGGATGATTTTTCAGTTCAATTATTTCTACCAGGTCTTTTTCGGGATTAATGCCAGCCATAACCATTCCTTTCCTTTCTAAAACCTCTCTAAACTCATTATTTAACTCGTAGCGATGGCGATGACGCTCTGATATGGTCAAGGCTCGATAAGCTCGAGCCGACAAAGTATCTGGTTTTATTTTGCAAGTATAAGCACCTAATCTCATTGTTCCGCCATATTTTTTCTCTTTTAATAAAGCTTTTTGTTCAGGCATAACATCAATCACTGGGTATTTAGAATCGGAGTTAAATTCGGTAGAATTAGCTTCTTTCAAACCACAAACATTTCTAGCAAATTCTACTATCGCTAGCTGCATTCCCAAGCAAAGTCCCAAAAATGGGATTTTATTTTTTCGGCAAAATTCAATTGCCTTTATCTTCCCTTCCACTCCCCTACTCCCAAAACCTCCAGGAACGATGATACCCTCATAATTTTTTAGTTCTTTAACTAATTTTGGGTTTTGTTCATATTTTTCAGCTGATAACCAAAAAATTTCCGGTTTTCTTTTAAAAAACCAAGTCGCATGTTTTATTGCCTCAATGATTGAAATATAAGAATCCATTAAGGTGAATTGGCCTGTTTGGAAATATTTACCCACCAGGCCAATTTTAACTGATTTTTTGGCATTTTTGATTATTTTTACTAATTTCTCCCAATCCTTTAAATTTCTCTTTTTAATCGGTAAATCAAATTTTTTTAAAATTTTACTTCCCAAATTTTCTTTTTCAAAATTAATCGGAATTTCATAAATTGATTTTACATCTGGAGCAGAAATAACATCTTCTTTTTGAACATTGCAAAAAATTGAGATTTTTCTTTTTCTTGGTTCATCTAAAGGAAGTTTTGCCCGAGCCAAAATAATATCTGGTTGAATACCGGCTTCGTTTAATAATCTGACTGCTGTCTGGGTTGGTTTGGTTTTCATTTCGCCAATCATTCTGGGAATTGGCAAATAGCTAACCAAAACAAAAAGAACATCTTTAGGATGTTTCAATTTCATCATTCGAGCTGCCTCTAAAAATAAAAGGTTTTGATACTCGCCGACTGTGCCGCCAATTTCAATTAAAACGAAGTCAATCTTGGTAATTTTAGCTGTTTTTTTAATTCGCCAAATTACTTCATTAGGAATATCAGGAACAACTTCAACACATTTTCCGGCATATTCTAAATTTCTTTCTCTATTAATAACCGTCTGATAAACTCGGCCGGTGGTAATATAATTGTTAGTGGTTAAATTAATATCTAAAAATCTCTCGTAATTTCCAATATCTTGGTCGCATTCGGTTCCATCATCAGTCACAAAAATCTCTCCATGCTCAATGGGATTCATTGTTCCGGCATCAACATTGATATAAGGGTCAATTTTAATGGCTGTTACTTTGTAGCCTTTGCTCTGTAAAATCTTTCCAATTGAAGCTGTCGCCACACCCTTACCAACGCCAGACATCACGCCGCCAGCAATAAAAATAAATTTTGGCATCCTTTTATCTCTCTTCTATAATGATTACTTTTATTTCCGCTTCCAAATTATGCTCAAATTTAATTTTCACTGGGAATTCTCCCAATTCTTTAATTGGCTTTGCTAAATCAACTTGACTCTTTTTAATTTCAAAACCCATTTCTTTTAATCTTTCGGAAATTTTTTGAGCAGTGATTGATTCAAAAAGTTGACCTTCCTCGCCCACTTTGACAGGAATAGTTATTTCTTGACCATCAACAATAGTAGCTATTTCCTGAATCTTTTTTAATTCCTCTTCGGCTTTCTTCTCTTCAATCTCTTTTTGGCTTTCTAACCACTTTAGAGCTTCTTTAGTTGCTGGTTTAGCCAAACCTTTAGGAATCAAAAAATTCCTAGCATACCCAGCTTTAACTTCCTTAATTTCATATTTTTTTCCTAATTTTTCAATATCTTGTAAAAGTATCACTCGCATAACAAAAAGATATTTATA
>JASEJL010000132.1 GCA_030016465.1 Patescibacteria group bacterium
AATGTGGCAAAGTTCAATTAAAAGAGCCAGAAAAATGTGAAGGTTGGAATTGGTATAGTTTAGATAAATTACCAAAATCTTTGTTTTGGATGACAAAATTAGCGATAGATTCTTATAAGACAAAAAAAATCTACTATGATAAACAGTAAAATATAAATATGGAATGCCAAAAGGAACAAAATTTAAAGGATTGTCCTTGTACTTGGCCAAATTGTCCGAGGAAGGGAATTTGCTGCGAGTGTATAAGACACCATTGGGAAAAAGGTGAATTACCGGCCTGTTATTTCTCAAAAGAAGCGGAAAAAACTTATGACCGCTCAATTAAAAACTTTATTAAAGATCAAAGTCGATGAAGCTAAAGTTTTATCTCTATCTTTGCTTCCTTTGGAAGTTCGATAAAAGATGATGATTTTTATTTATTCAACTTTTCCAAGTAAGAGAGAGGCAAAAGAAATTGGAGAAAAACTGGTGGAAAAAAAATTGGCAGCTTGTGTTAATATTTTTCCGATTGAATCTTTATACATCTGGCAGGAAAAGATTGTTAAAGATAAAGAATTTGCTGCTATTATTAAAACAAAAAAAGAAAATTTTAAGGAGGTTGAGAAATTTGTTTTGAAAAACCATAGCTATGATACCCCTTGTATTTTAGAAATTCCGATAGGGAGAGTTACCAAAAAATATTTAAAATGGCTTAATAAATGAGTAAAGTAAAGATTACAACCCGCCCATCATCCTTTCGTTCGCTTCGCAAACAAGCCCCTGTAAAAGGAAAAAAATTTTTTATCGGGATTGATTTAGGCTGGAAGGAAAAAAGAACAACTGGCCTTTGTATTTTAGAAAAGGGACTTCAACCTTCTTACTACCCTTCTATTCCTCGCTTCGCTCGGAATAGGCTCCTACCGGTTTTATTGAAAGATGTTTTCGGTAAAGATGTTTTAAAGACAATTAATCCTTATTTAAAAGAAACAAAAGTCATTGCTATTGATGCACCCCTAACTCAAGGCAGGGGAAAAGGAAAAATGCGTTTATATGAGAAGTTTTTGTCAACCAGCATTTTTCGAAAAGAAAAAGTAAATCCTTTACCACCAGCTTTGATTTCAAAATTATCTGATTTTGCCAGAGAAATTGTTAAAAAATTAGAGAAGAAAGGTTTTGTTCTAAGTTTAAATTTAGTTGAAACTTTCCCTACTTTAGTAAAGAAAGTTTGTGGTGCTAATTTAAACCAGTTTCTACAGGGGGCTGCCCCCTGTCAAACTGATAATCAGAGATCGGCTTTAATTTGTGCCATACTCGCCTTTTTGCATTTTAATTTTAAAACCTGTTATTTAGGTTATAAAGATGGATTTTTGTTTTTGCCAGAAATAGCTTTTTGGAAAAAAGATTGGCGTCAAAAATTTTACCAGGCCTGGAAAAATCGTCCCCGAGTAAAATACCATCGCTTAATTACCAATTTATTTAAATGAGAGTACTTGAGTTAATTAAAAAGAGGCGGAGCATAAGGAATTACAAAATAGATCAAATTCCAGAGGAGGTGATTGATAAATTAATTGAGGCCTTGATTTGGGCTCCTTCAGCCGGCAATCTTCAGTCAAGGAAATTTTATTTTGTCTTTAATGAGAAAATTAAAAATGATTTGGCTGAGGCAGCTTTAGGTCAGAACTTTATTACTAATGCTCCTCTGGTGGTGGTTGGCTGTACTGATAATAAAATTGCCTGGAGATACGGCGAAAGAGGAAAAAACCTTTATTCAATTTGCGATGTAGCAGCTTCTATTCAAAATATGATGTTAGCAGCTAAAGAAGAAGACCTGGGTTCTTGCTGGATTGGTGCTTTTGATGAAAATGAAGTAGCTAAAATTTTAAATTTGTCCAAAAATTTAAGACCGATTGTGATAATTCCGCTTGGCTACCCAGCTGA
>JASEJL010000133.1 GCA_030016465.1 Patescibacteria group bacterium
TTGTTAGCATCTCTTTAAAATTAACCCAAATCTCTATTTATCCGAAAGGCTTCTTCGTAAATCCTCTATGTATTTAATCACTGTTTTCATTCTGTTCCTCTGTCCTCTGACTTCTGTCATCTGTCTTATGATAAATATATTTTATACCTTTTACCATAAGATGTCAAGGAAAAAAGTTTAGCTACGGGGATAATCTCCAGAGGCACCGTTGCACAAATCAAGGGATTAATCTAATTGCAAGTTTTTCAAATTTACCATCATAAAAGCTTTTTTCTATAGTCGTATTTTGTCAACCCGGCTTTTCACATCAAAGATTCATTTTTGGATCACTCCTTACTTACCTACAATTCAGTCTTTCCTTAATTTTCAACCACTTAGGAAATTTCTTATTGCAACGCTACCTCTCCAGAAATCATCCGACAATCTTTGAAACCCCTTGTTCTTCCATAGTCACACCGTATATAAAAGAAAAAGGGGAGGAAGTTCTTGAGACTGATTTTTGTCTTGGGCACCTAAGGCAACTTTCTTTGTTGACATAGAGTCAAATCAGTGGTAAAATCTTCCCTAGATAGCTAAGAAGCAGAGTAAGTATTTAGGGGTAGGGGACGTTTGGTAGTAGTTTATCAAGTCAATGAGGAGACGTTTGAGATATGATATTTAACCATGCCAAGAAGCAAAAGATTAGACACACCCAGGATATTACATCACGTAATAGCCAGGGGGATAGCTTGCTAAGGATTGGTTATACTCCACTCTCTTCATTTAGTCGACAAGCAGTAAATGTAGGAGTAGCCAGAGGAGAAAAAATATTTAACAACAATAGTGACTTGAAAGACAGGCTATTAGGGTGATTTCTTGCGTTTCTTACCACCCTCCCCTACTCACCTATATTATATTCGGTGTAGCCTACAAGCCACTGAGTGACGATATAGTGAAGATTGTAAGGAGTTACCAATGAATCAAAAAGATGCTGAATATGAGTTGTGGAAGAAGTATTCCACCTTCCAGAAAGCTCGGTTATGCAGTTTGGGGCCGCATACCTCTTATCAATTGTGCGATACTCCGAGACATATACTTTTTTCCCTTTCCAGGTATAAATTTGCGGCCAAGATGATCGGGGAAAAGAAGAAGGTTCTGGAGTTAGGGTGCGGAGACGGTCTGGGAAGTATTATCTTAAGTGAATTTACCGACTCCTTCACCGGCGTTGATTTTGATGAGGAATTGATAAGCTGGGCAAAAGAGAATTTAAGCTGCAAAAATCGGAACTATATTTTAGCCAATTTTATGGGTAAAAAATTTGGTGAATTTGACGGGGTAGTGAGCTTCGATGTGGTGGAGCATATCTATCCTGCAAATGAGGATATTTTCTTTAAAACATTGGCGGATAATTTATTACATAATGGAATCGCCATTATTGGTACGCCAAATGAGGATACCAAGCGTTTTTCTCAAAAAAAGGTTAGTGATGCCCATGTAAATCTATATAATGCTGAAAGACTAAAAAGTAGTATGGAGAGGTATTTTAATAATGTGTTTGTCTTCAGCATGAATGATGAAATGATCCACACGGGTTATTGGCCCATGGCGCATTATTATATAGCTTTGGCGTGCTATAAAAAAGAAGATGTCTAAAAGAAGTATTGTAAATCATGAAAGTGTCGATCATAGTTGTTTGTTATAACCCACATTCCGAAAAAATATGCCAAAAATTCACCTAACCTGTTGATATTGTTAACGTAATAGAATTGATTGTTTTAGTTATGTAGTCCATAAAAAATTATAATATTACAGCTATAACTCCGATATAATAAAAATGGATAGGGGAGGTAGCGTTGCAATAAGAAATTTCCTAAGTGGTTGAAAATTAAGGAAAGACTG
>JASEJL010000134.1 GCA_030016465.1 Patescibacteria group bacterium
AGCCGAATTCTCTGAAGTTAGTTTTTTGCTGGAGTTTTCAGATGGCTACAACCATACCAACAAGAAGAGAGGGGCGCTTGTGTTTTCTTATATGAGATCTTATCTTTTCCATTAGCCTTTTAAATCCCCCAAGGGAATTGACAATGACAAACTTTCGTGATAGCATTTTCCCACCCGATAGCATAAAGCAGACCGTGTGGCTGAATTTACCAATATCAATAGCAACTATCAGGATATTATTTGAGGAACGAATCTCCTCTTTGAGTCCGTTTAAGAACTCATTTACACAAAATCTTTCTTTAGCCATCATTTGGCCACCTCCTGTTAAGATAAGATTTAGGATCAATTCTTCGATCCTAATTAACTTTAACTTATTTTACAGGAAGCTGGCCCATTAGCAATGATTATTTAAACGAACGATGGTTCTGACATAAGAGCAGAGAAAACAGAATCAAAAATAAGTCTTGAGCTTTTGGATGAAACAATGAAAGAAGAAGATAAAGATGTAAAAAAAAGCAATTGGCTGGGTTTGAGAGAAGTTACAAAGAAAGATCTAGAGTTAGTTTTTGAGTTTTTACAAAAATGGGCCGAAGTTAAGGACAAAAACACAAAATGGATTATGAAAGAAGGAATAAAGAAGTTATTTGCTAAAGAGTGAGAAAAATTAAAAACCTTAATTGGTGGTTAATATGCTGAAGGGAATTCAAGTAAAATCAATATTAAATAAGCACAAAAAGCGAGACGATTGGTTCTTAGACGATTATTCTGTAAATCCTTATTCTGGATGTTCTTTTAATTGCATTTACTGCTATATAAGGGGAAGTAAATACGGGGAAAATATGGCAAAAACTTTGTCAGTAAAGGTAAATGCTCCTGAACTTTTGGAAAAGCAACTAAAAAGAAGAGCAAAGAAAGGAGAATACGGAATTATTGCCTTGTCTTCTTCAACGGAACCCTACATGCCAATTGAAGAAAAACTAAAACTGACAAGAAAATTGCTCGAGATAATTTTGAGATATAAATTTCCTGTTCATGTTTTAACAAAATCAAAACTTGTTTTAAGAGATTTGGATTTATTGAAAGAGATTGATAAGAATGCAACTTTGCCTGATGATTTAAAGTCCAAACTGAAACATGGAGCAATTATTTCCTTTTCCATTTCAACTCTGGATGAAAAATTAGCTAAAATTCTTGAACCTGGGGCACCAGCACCAATTGAGAGATTAAAAACAATGAGGAAGTGCAAGAAGGAAGGCTTTTTGGTTGGAATTGATAATATCCCAGTATTGCCATTTTTATCTGATACTGATGAGCAACTTAATGAAGCGATAAAAATCGCAAAGGAATATAGGGCAAATTTTGTTTTAGTGGGTGCTTTAACTTTATTCGGCAATAAACCTGCGGATTGCAAAACGCTTTATTATAAATTCTTAGAGAGACATTATTCAGAACTCGTGCCAAAATATAAAAGTTTGTTCAGGATTTTCTTTCAGCCGACAAAAGAATATCAAAAAGAACTTGAGGATAAATCAAAGAAGTTGTGCGAGAGATATGAAATTAAAAATGGGATTATCTAACGGCGGCTTTGGGGCGGAACGCTTTGTCGCTTCGCTCCTCGGCCTCACTTCGTTCGGGTCATATATAACAGACGGGTATCTGGCTACGGTGCTTCGCACCTTCGCCCAAATTGCTTTTGGCAACTTCTTTTATCCGCAAAACGTTATATGCAATTCGTTCATGGCACATAGAAAATTTTAAAGGTAGTATAAGAAATGGAAAAAATTATGCATGATAATAAAAGAAAAATACCTGGCATGCTTTATATACTTGTTTCCTTTATTCCGTG
>JASEJL010000019.1 GCA_030016465.1 Patescibacteria group bacterium
TGACTTGAACATAGTGGACCCCTTTCTTTAAAAGACTACAACCTACCCTCCCATCCGAGGTGCCTTCAAGGAGGGTGGCGGGAGGGTTGGAGTCCCATTGGTCTTTGGCAAATGGACCCCTAGGTGTCAAAACCTGTAAAAAAAACCCTAAGGTATCGTTCCCAAAAGCGACTCGGCCTTGCTTAGCTTAAGCTCTTACTCGCTTTTGCTCACGATAGAATTTCCTATACGAGAACATTCCATCTTAAAATGTAAAAGATTCAAGATTTTAAAGCAAATATATCGCCATTCCTTAAAAGATTATCACCAAAGATTTCAAATGATTGCTAGAAATTATTAACTTTCAGCTGCATAATAAGGAAAATTCTTATTTTCCTCTAGTCATTTTTACTTTTAATCAAAGGAAATTAGTATTGAAAAGAGTTTAAAAATTGGAAAAAGAAGTAATTTTGTCCCCCCTTTTCTTTATTAGGCATTATTTTGATTCAACTATGTTTAAAAAAACCACTCTCAAAAATGGTTTAAGAATTATTACCGTTCCTCAGAAAAACACTCAGGCAGTGACGGTTTTGGTATTGGTTGGGACGGGCTCTAAATACGAAAAAAAAGAAATTAATGGCATATCCCATTTTTTAGAACACATGTTTTTTAAAGGGACAAGAAAAAGACCAAATCTTCAGGCGGTTTCGGAAGCCTTAGACAAAATTGGCGGAATTTATAATGCCTTTACCTCGGAGGAATACACTGGCTATTTTGCTAAAGTGGAAGCTTCTCATTTTGATTTGGCCCTCGATTGGGTTTCCGATATTTTTTTAAACTCAACTTTACCAGAAAAAGAAATTGAGAAAGAAAGAGGAGTAATTATTGAGGAAATTAATATGTATTACGATGTGCCAATGAGTTATCTCCAAATTTTGTGGCAGGCCTTGCTTTATGGTGACCAGCCGGCCGGTTGGCCAGTGGCCGGGACAAAAGAGAGCGTGAGCAAAATATCTCGTCAGGATTTGATTAACTATTTGAAAACGCAATATGTTGCTCAAAATACTTTGATTTGTCTGGCTGGAAAATTTGAAGAATCTTCAGCAATTAAAAAAGTTAAAAAGTATTTCTTAGAAATCGGATTTGAAAAACCAAAAGAAAAACTAAAAGTTATTGAAAAACAAACAAAACCAAATTTAATTTTACATACCCGAGAAACCGATCAGACCCATCTTTGCATAGGAGTTAGGGGATACAATCTTTTTCATCCCCAAAAATATACTCTTGAGCTTTTGGGGACAATCCTGGGAGGAATGTTCAGTTCCCGACTTTCTTTGATAATTCGGGGAAAATTGGGAATTGCCTATTATATTTCAACCAGTGTTGAAGCCGATACCGATGCTGGCTACCTGGTTACTCAAGCTGGAATTGATAACAAAAATATTGAAAAGGCAATCTCCGTCATTTTAAAAGAATATCAAAAAATATCTCAAAAAAGAATTTCTAAAGATGAACTTAAAAAAGCTAAGGATTACACCAAGGGAAAAATGGCCTTAATTTTGGAAACTTCCGATGTCCAGGCCTCTTTCTATGGGCTTCAAGAACTTCTAAAAAAAGAAATTTTGACTCCTGAGGAAATTTATAAAAAATTTGATAAAATTACTGAAAATGATATTCTAAAAGTAGCCAAGGATATTTTTAGACCAGAAAAATTGAATTTAGCTTTAATCGGACCATTTAAAGAAAAAGATAAATTTGAGAAACTTTTAACTTTATGAACAATGAAAAAGTTTTAGATATTTCCTGGGGAACAATTTTGAAAATAGCTTTAGCTTTTCTTGGTTTTTATATTCTTTATCTAATTAGGGATATTTTAGTTTGGTTTATTTTCGCTTTGATAATTTCCCTTTTATTTAATCCGGCCATTGATTTTTTACAAAAAAGAAGAGTTCCCCGGGCCTTGGCTACCCTTTTTATTTACATTTTTATTTTTGGAATTTTAGGATTTTTCATTTATTTAATCGCCCCGGTCTTTATTTCGGAAATTCAACAATTTACCAAACTTTTCCCTCAGTATTTTGAAAAGTTTGCCCCACCCCTGAAAGAATTGGGGTTAGAGGCTTTTGAGAGTTTTGAAATCTTTACTAAAAGTTTCCAGGAGTGGTTAATTCGGGCTTCAGCCAGTATTTTTTCCGGTCTGGCTGCCATTTTTGGCGGAATTTTTTCAACCATTACCATTTTTATCTTGGCTATTTTTCTTTCTTTAGAGGAGAAAGGGACAGAAAGGGCAATTAGAATTCTCTCACCTAAAAACCAAGAGCAAGAAATTTTAAATCTTTGGGAATCCTGTCAGGCCAAGGTTTCCGGCTGGTTTGGAGCTAAAATTTTAGCCTGCATTTTTGTTGGTGTTATGTCTTATATCGCCCTCCAGCTCTTTAAGATAAACTATCCTTTTGCCCTGGCTTTATTTGCCGGTCTTACTAATATTATCTCAATTGTTGGTCCGATAATTGCTGGTCTGATAATTGCTCTAATTGCTGCCTTAGATTCTTGGTTGAAAGCCGCTTTAATTTTAATTGTTTTTATTATTATTCAGCAGATTGAGGGCAACATTTTAACTCCGATTTTGACCAAAAGATTTATTGGTCTGCCGCCGGCCCTGGTTTTAATTTCTTTACTGGTTGGTGGAAGACTCTGGGGAATTTTAGGGGCCATTTTAGCTATTCCTTTAGCTGGTATTGTTTTTGAATTTACCACCAATTTTTTAAAAAAGAGAAAAGAAAACGATGCTTCACACCCTGTTCAGCCATCGCCTGTCGTCGGGCCTAAAAAAAGCATAATTTGGTAAAATGGGCACTCTTTATATCGTGGCAACTCCTATTGGAAATTTAGAGGATGTTTCGAAAAGAGCCCTCCGGATATTATCGGAGGTTGATTTAATTTTGTCTGAGGATACTAGGATAACTAAGAAATTGTTGGACTATTACCAGATAAAAACTTCAACCTTAAGTTATCATCAGCATTCAAGACTTCAAAAAATCGAATATATTATCAACCTTTTAAAGAAAGGTAAAAACTTAGCCCTGGTTTCTGACGCTGGCACTCCCGGCATTTCTGACCCCGGAAATAAACTCATTCACAAAATTCTAGAATTTACAGGGGGCGACCCTCTGCAAATTAGAATTGTTCCTATTCCTGGTTCCTCGGCATTAACTGCCGCCGCCAGTGTTTCTGGTTTTCCAATGGATAAATTCCTTTTTCTAGGATTTCCACCAGCAAAGAGAAAAAGAAAGAAATTTTTTGAAGAAGTGATAAATTCAAAATACCCAATTATCTTTTATGAATCTCCCCACCGAATTTTAAGAACTTTAAAAGAAATAAAACTGACGTACAATTCCTGCCATGGCAGGAATTGTACGCTAAAAGAGATTGTGGTTTGCAGAGAATTAACCAAAAAATTTGAGACAATTTATCGAGGAAAAATTGAGAAAGTAATTAAAGAAATAGAAAAAGATAAAATAAAAGGAGAATTTGTGGTAATTATAGAAGGCAAAAAGTAATTGCCTAAGTTCAAACCCTAATGGAAAAATCCAAAGGAAGGAATAAAGAGAGGTTTTAAAGAAGAAAAAAGCTCTTGAAATCTGACTAAAATTCTTCTTTTAATAACATTTTCTAAATTAAAATTAGATTTTTTCCTTAATTTCTTTATTTTTTTTCAAATTTCAGTTAAAATAATTTAATGCAAAAGAAAATCCTCTTAATTGAAGATGAACCTTTTCAGATTGAGATTTATGAAAAAGCAATCAAAGAAGCAGGATTTGAGATTGAAACCTTAAAATCAGGCAAAGAAGGTTTAAAAGCTTTAGAAGAAATTAAAACTCAAAAGAAAGAAAAGCCAGATTTAATTTTATTAGACCTTGTTTTACCAGACATTGATGGTATAATCATTTTAAAGAAAGCTAAATCAGATCCTCAACTTAAAGATATTCCCTTTTTTATTCTAACCAATTATCCTGCCTTAGAATTAGAAATTATAAGAAAAGAAGATGTAGTGGCAGAAAAATACCTTGTTAAAGCCGACCTCACTCCTTCCCAGTTAATAGAAATAATAAAAGAATGGTTTAAAGAGGAGTAAGGTCGAATTAACATTTTTATTCAATATAAAATCTCAAATTTTATGGCAAATAAAAACCTTCGAAACAAGAAAATTCTCATAGGAGTAACCGGAGGAATTGCAATATATAAAATATGTACTTTAGTTAGATTATTTATTAAAAGCAGTGCTCAGGTAAAGGTAGTGATGACAGAAAATGCCACAAAGTTTGTTGCCCCAATGACCTTTCAAACTCTAACTGGTTTCCCTACTTATGTTTCAAGTTTTCCTCCCACAGATTTTAATTGTTTAGATCATATAAACTTAGCAAATTGGGCAGATATTTTCATTTTGGCTCCGGCTACAGCTAATACCATTGGGAAAATTGCTAATGGTATAGGAGATAACCTCTTAACAACAGTTATTTTAGCTCTTCCTGAAAAAATTTCCTTAATTATCGCCCCGGCTATGAATGTTAATATGTGGAAAAATATTTTTCTCCAGGAAAATATAAGGAAATTACAAAAAAGAAAAAACTGTTATATTATTGGACCTACCATTGGAATGCTTGCTGAAGGAATAAAAGCAAAGGGAAGAATGGTTGAAGTGGAAGAGATTTTTCAATTGGCTAAAAAAATTATTTTAAAGAAAACGGGATAAGTTTTCGCGATTATTAAACCTTAAAGTTAAACTTCTTTCGGGAATTTCTTTTTTGTGTTTTTTACTTTTTTATATGAAAAGTTTGAAAAACAAAAAGATACTTATTACCGCTGGTCCGGTGTGGGTGCTGATAGATAAAGTGAGAGTTATCACTAATATTTTTCGTGGTACTTTAGGGTTTTTAATTGCCAAAGAAGCATTAAAAAGAGGAGCCAAAGTAACTTTATTATTAGGACCAGGAGGAGTAATCCTTCCCAAAAGAGTACCTAAAAATTTAAAAGTATATCATTTTAAATTTTTTGATGAGCTTTTTAAATTAATGAAAAAAGAAATATCTTCAAAGAAATATAATGTGGTTATTCATTCAGCAGCGGTGGCAGATTATGCGCCAACAAATTATTATATGGGTAAAATTAGTTCACAACGCCGAAGTCTTGTAATACACCTAAAGCCAACGATAAAAATCGTTGATCAAATTAAAAAGTGGGGTCCGAAAGTATATTTAGTAAAATTTAAACTTGAAGTTAATCAAGATAGAAAAAAGCTTATTGAAGGGGCTTATAAAAGCATGTTGGATTCAAATGCTGATTTAATAGTCGCAAATGATTTAAAGGATATGAAAAACGAAGATCATAAGGCCTTTATTATCAATCCTCAAAAAAAAATCGTAGTTTGTAAAACAAAAAAAGAGATTTCAAAAAAACTCTTAGATATTATTTCTAATGATTTAGTGATTAAAACGTAACTTATGGGAACTAAAATTTTCTCCAAAAAAGATTTGAACTTATTTTTACAACCTACTAAATATTGTGATTCCAACAACCAAGAAATAAAGCAGATAGCAAGGAAAATTGCAAGTTTATATAAAAATAAAAAAGAAAAAGTAAAAGCTCTTTTTTATTGGGTGAAAGATCAAATCAAGTTTGAATTTGGTCATTGGGGAATAAAAGCTTCTGAAACCCTCCGCCGAAAGAGAGGAATGTGTACTAATAAGGCTAATCTTTTGATAGCCCTTTTAAGGGCCATAAAGATTCCTGCTGGCTATGGAATATTAAGAGTAAATACAAAAAAATTTTATCGTAGATTAATGTGCCCATCTTTTGGAAAATTGGCTTCTCCAGAGACAGTCCACATTTATGTTGGGATATTTTTAAATAAAAAGTGGTTGAGATGTGACCCATCAGCAGATAGTGAAATAACTGAGGCTTTAAAAAAGAAAGCTCCTCTTATTGAAATGAGTGACTTTGATATAAATAAAAAAAATATGAAAAACATAAATGGGATTTTAACAAAAAGAGAATTTATTCCAAATATAGATAAAAATTTAGACAAACCAGCCAAACATGCAAAGGGAATGACGCTTAAAATCCTAAATTCCTATGTCAAATTTTTAAGAGAAAAAGGGCAAGATATAAGAAATCTCTCGGGGAAACGAATTGAAATATTTTTCCTGAACTGGTTGCGCAAAAAAAATATTAATTATTTCAGATTTATGGAAAAATTAGAAAATTACGAAATAATCTAAAAATTTAATATGAGCCCCTATACATTGACATGTTTTATCACAGGAATTGTAGCTGGTGTAACTGGTTTATTTGTATTTTTGAAAGAGAGGAAACAACAACTGAATCAAATATGGTGTTTTCTCAATTTTGCTATTGCAATTTGGATGTTAGGTTTAGGTGGAACATTAGTGGTAAACGATCAAAATATCGCTTTATTTAGTCAAAGAATTCTGTATATCGGGACAATTCTTATTCCAGTTTTATTTTTCCAATTTTGTGTTGTTCTAATCGGAAAACAGAGAGAAAAAAATTTTATCACTTTATTTAAAATAAATACTCTACTGGTAATAGTTTTTGTATTTTCTCTTTTTGTGGGAGATCTTTTTATTAAATATGTAAAACCTAGAACACCTTTCGGTTATTGGCCAATTGAAGTAGGGTGGTTGTATTATCCATTTTTATTATGGTTTTTTCTCAATGTAATATATGCTTTTATTTTATTAAGAAAAAACATCAAAAAAGAAAAAGATATTATTAAACGGAAACAAACCGACATTATTTTTTATGGGGCTTTAATTGGGTTTATTGCTGGTTCCGCAAACTTTCTTTTAGATTTTAATATCGTATTTCCTCCTCTTCATAATTTATTTGTGATATCTTATCTTTTCTTTACCGCTCTGGCGATTACTCGATACCATCTTTTCGGAATTAAGGTGATTTTGACTGAGAATTTAGTGGGAATAATGGGAATATTGCTTTTGATCTTTTCTTTTTTGTTACCAGGCAATTACCGAATTTTTGGTTTAGGAGTTTTTCTTCTATTTTGCCTTTTTGCCTATTTTCTTCTCAAAGCTACCTATGAAGAATCAAAAAGAAGAGAAGAGGCAGAGAAGATATCAATTAGGGAAAGAGCTTTAAGGAAAAGAGCTGAGAAATTAGCCAGATTGAAAAGCGAGTTTCTAGCCATGTCTTCCCATCAATTGAGAACCCCACCTACTTCTATTAAAGGTTATCTTTCTTTAATTTTAGAAGGAAGGTATGGAGAGATTCCAAATCAGATCAAAGAGGTTTTAAAAAAAGTTTCCCAGGCTAATGAAAGATTAATTAGAATAGCTAATCAGTTTCTCAGAGCTTCCAATCTTGAGTTAGGAGGATTGAAACCAGAATTGAAAGAAGTAGCTTTAGAAAAAGAAATCTTAGAACCTTTAATTGAAGAATTTAAACCAAAAATTGAAGCTAAAAATCTCTATTTTAAATTGGAAAAACCAGAAGAACCGACCAAAGTTTTTGTTGATCTTGATCAGGTAAAGGAAATCTTTTCTAATCTCTTAGATAATGCCCTAAAATATACTCCAAAAGGGGGAATTGAAATTTCAGTCAAAAAAGAAGAAAAATCTGTTTTAGTGGCAGTCAAAGATACTGGCGAAGGTTTAAGTCAAGAAGAAAAACTCATCATTTTTGAGAGTTTTGGCAAAGGAAAAGCTGGTTACTTACACTGGATGGAAGGAGCAGGTCTCGGTTTGTATATCGCCAGAAAACTCGTTGAGTTAAATAAAGGAAAAATTTGGGCAGAATCTGAAGGAAAAGGTCGAGGTTCAACTTTTTTTGTTGCATTACCTCTGGTTTAAAGATTGAGGTAGAAATTTATAAAACAATTAAAATAAATAAAATAGATCGCACCCTCGGATTTTCCAATTAGGTTGGGGAGTTAGGTAGTAATTTTAATTAAAATTAAATTATGTTAAGATAAAAGAGGTTTTAACCTCTTTTTAAAATTATGGCAAAGAGAAAGAAAAAATTTTATATTACTACTCCTATTTATTATGTTAATGATCGGCCGCATGTGGGGCATTCTTATACTACTTTGGCTGCTGATGTTTTAGCCAGATATCACAGATTGAAAGAAGAAAAAGTCTTTTTCTTAACTGGGACAGATGAACACGGCTTCAAAGTTGCCCAAGCCGCTGCGGCTGCTAAAAAACCAACACAAGAATTTGTTGACGAGAAGGCAGCCTTTTTCAAAGAATCTTGGTCCAAACTCAATATCAATTATGATAATTTCTTAAGAACGACCAATCCTGCTCATATTTCCGCTGTAACCACTGCCACCAAGCATTTATATGAAAAAAATTTTATTTACAAAGACAAGTATGAAGGGCTTTACTGTCAAAACTGCGAGCAATACAAAACACTCGATGATTTAATTGAAGGGAAATGTCCTGAACATCAAATTGAACCACAACTAATAAGAGAAGAAAGCTATTTTTTTAGGCTTTCCAAGTTTGAAAAAATTTTGAGAGAAAAAATTGAAATTGGCGAGCTTAAAATTGAACCCCCGGAGAAGAAAAATGAAATCTTAGCATTTTTTAAAAAAGGCTTGAAAGACATTTCTATTTCCAGAGCCAATGTGGCTTGGGGTATCCCCTTGCCATTTGATAAAAGATATAGTTTGTATGTTTGGATAGATGCTTTTCTAAACTATTTGACTGGTTTGGGCTGGAATGGAGAATTTGGTAAGGCGCCCAATTTTTTCCCACCAGACGTGCAGCTTATGTCAAAAGACATTTTAAGAGTACACGTTACCATTTGGCCAGCTTTACTTTTGGCGCTAGAATTGTCTTTGCCAAAGAAGATTTTTGTTCATGGTTATTTCACAGTTAACGGACAAAAAATGAGTAAATCTTTAGGCAATGTTATTTGGCCTGAAGAATTGATTCAGAAATTTGGCGTAGACGGAGCTCGTTATCTTTTAATTTCATCTTTGAGTTATGGTCAAGATGGTGATGTTTCTTGGGAAAGATTGATAGCAAAATACAATGCCGATTTAGCTAATAATTTGGGTAATTTGGTAAATAGAGTCCTTAAACTTAGTGAAGGCATAAAAGTCAAAATTGGAAAAGGAAAGCCGAGAATTAAAAATTTAGAAAAATTATTTAATGAATTAAAATTTAAGGAAATTTTAGACGCAATTTGGCAAAAGATTTCCTGGGCTAACAAACATATTGAAGATAAAAAATTATGGGATTTGGTAAAGACCAATCCAAACGAAGGAAAAAAAGTTTTAAGCGAACTTCTTTCTTTAATTTCCGAAATCGCTGAAAAAATCGCGCCATTTATGCCCGAAACTTCAGAAAAGATTTTAAACCAATTAAAAACTGGAAAAGGCGAAATTCTTTTTCCTCGCCTAAGGTAAATATGCTAATCGATACTCACGCCCATTTGAATTTTAATGCCTATAAAAATGATGCCGATGAAGTGATTCGTCGGTCTTTAAATGTCTGGATGATAAATATTGGCACAAACTATGAGACCAGTAAGAAAGCAGTAGAGATTAGTGAAAGATATCCCGAGGGTGTTTTTGCAGCCGTAGGCCTACATCCTATTCATTTGGAAACAGGGTTAGTGAAAATAAAAAATGATGAAGAAGAAATCGAAGTCAAGACAAGAGAGGAAGAATTTGACTACCAAGGATACAAAGCCTTGGCTAAATCTGAAAAAGTAGTGGCTATTGGTGAAATTGGTTTAGATTATTATTGGCGGCCAAAGACCACCAAAAAGAAAGAACTCTTCAAACAGAAACAAAAGGATGTGCTTTTGAAACAATTAGAATTAGCTAAAGAATTAAATTTGCCAGTGATTTTTCATTGTCGAATGGCCCATGAAGACCTCATAGAGGTCTTGAAATCCGAAATCCTAAATTGTAAATCCAAAATTCGAAATTCAAAACTACAAGGGGTAATGCATGGGTTTGTAGGGACTATTGAGCAATTAGAAAAATATTTAGAAATGGGGCTTTATATTGGATTTAATGGAATAATTTTTAAGAACATTGAAGGAATTGATTTTGAAGAAAATATTAAAAATACTCCTTTAGATAAGATTTTAATTGAAACCGATTGTCCATACCTTACGCCTCCTATTAGCGTTAATCAGCGTCTAAATCAGCATAAATCAGCGGTGATAAGAAATGAACCTCTATATGTAAAATACATTGCTGAAAAAATTGCCAAAATTAAAAATTTAAGTTATGAAGAAATAGCCGATGTCACCGCTAAAAATGCTAAAAAATTATTTAAACTGGCTTTAAAATGAAGAAAAAAGTAATTGAAGAATATAATGATAAATTAGCTCCACTTTACGATAAAGTAACAAAAGGAGAATTTAAGTGGATAGCTCCTAAAAAAGTTGCCAAAAAATTACTTTCTTTTGTAAAAAGAGGAGATCTTATATTAGATTTAGGTTGCGGCACTGGACAAAGCGCCGAGTCATTTATCAAGAAAGGATGTAAGGTTATTGGAATAGATATTTCTTCTGAAATGTTAAAAATAGCCGGAAAGAAACATAAATTTTGGAAATTGTATAAATATGATATAGAAAAAGGCTTAAAAAATTTAGGATTTAAGAGAAATTTCTTTGATGTAGTAATAGTAGTAGGGGTATTGGAGTTTGTGAAGAATTTTAAAAAAATAATGAAAGAAATAGTAGAGCTTACAAAACCAGGAGGATACATAGCTTTTACTTATGAACTTTTAATAAAAAATCGTAAACTTCAGTCAAAAAGAGTATCTCCTCTTGGCGAAGGTCTTTTAAAACCTATTCCTAAATTATTATTATTTAAAGTTTATAGATATACTTCTATTGAAATTCAAAAAATCTTAAATAAAAATAAAATAAAGAAAATTTGTAACGAAAAATTCATTGGCTATTTTAAAACAAAAAAGAAAATTCCTATTTATTATCAAGTGCTAATTGGCCGAAAATGCTAAAGAATTATTCGAAATCTAAAATAAAGATCGCTATTATTGGCGGAACTGGATTAGAAGATCCTAAATTTTTCAAAAAAATTAAAGAGGTTAAAATAAAAACTCCTTTCGGTTTTCCTTCAGCCGCTATTCATATTGTTGACTTTTTAAGCAAAAAAGTTGCCTTTTTGTCTCGTCATGGAAAATTACATGGTATTCCACCTCATCGAGTAAATTCAAAAGCCAATATTTGGGCTCTGAAAAAAATAGGAATTGAAAGAATTATCGGCGTCTGTGCGGTTGGGTCATTAAAGAAAAACTTTAAACCCGGAGATATTGTCATTTGTGATCAGTTTATCGATTTTACTAAAAAGAGAGACTATACATTTTATAATAAAGAAGCTACTCACGTTTCATTAGCTGACCCTTTTTGTCCAGAACTTAGAAATTTATTTTATCAAGAAGCTAAACAGTTAAAATTCCCTGTTCACCAAAAAGGAACTTATTTTTGTATTGAAGGCCCCAGATTTTCAACCAGAGCTGAATCAAGATTTTTTAGAAATTTCGCTGACGTTATTGGAATGACCTTGATCCCCGAAGCAACTTTAGCTAGAGAGCTAGAAATTTGTTATTTATCTTTAGCAACCGTGACTGATTTTGATGTCTGGGCAGAACGTCCAGTTAATGCAAAAGAAGTGATAAAGACAATGAAAGAAAATCTGGAAAAAGTTAAAAAACTTTTAAAAGTTACAATCCCAAAAATTAGAGATAAAAGAGATTGTTTTTGTCAGGAGGCTCTAAAAAATGCCAAAATTTAGAGAAAAGAAAATCGAAGGGAATATTTGTGATTTAGAAAGAGAAAAATTCTTCCCAGGCAGAATTTTGATTAAAAATGGAAAGATTTTCAAGGTAGAAAAAGTTTCAAAAAAGTTTAAAAATTACATTCTACCAGGATTTATTGACTCTCATTGTCATATTGAGAGTTCTTTTTTATCCCCTCCTCTTTTTGGGGCATTGGCAATTTCTCAAGGGACAGTTTCGGTTGTAGCTGATTGTCATGAAATTGCTAATGTTTTGGGAGAAAAAGGAATTCTCTGGATGATAAAGGGAGCAAAACTAATTCCATTTAAATTCTTTTGGGCCTTACCTTCCTGTGTTCCAGCAACCAAATTTGAAACAACCCCAAATAAAATTGGCAAAAAAGAAGTTAAAAAATTTTTAAAAAGAAAAGAATTTGTCGCTTTGGGAGAAGTGATGGATTTCCCAGCTGTAATTAAAAGAGATAAGGAAATTTTAGAAAAGATTAAAATTGCCAAAAAGTTGAAAAAACCAATTGATGGACATTGCCCGAAGCTTTCTGGAAAGGATTTAAAAAAGTATATTGAAACAGGAATCTCGACTGACCATGAATGCACCTCTTTAAAAGAAGCTAAAGAGAAACAAAAATTAGGAATGTTAATTCAAATTAGAGAGGGATCAGCTGCTAAAAATCTAAGAGATTTAATAGGACTAAATTACCAAAAATGTTGTTTAGTAACAGATGATTTAGAGGTTAAAGATTTAATTAAAGGGCATTTGAATGAAGTTTTGAGAAAGGCGATAAAATTAGGAGTGCCTCTTTTCAAAGCAATTAAGATGGTGACAAAAATTCCAGCTGAGCATTATCGATTAAATTTCGGAGAAATAAAAGTTGGGAAAGAAGTCAATTTAGTCGAATTTGAGAATTTAAAAGATTTTAAGCCAAAAAGAGTTTGGATTGAAGGAAAATTGGGTTTTGAAAAAGGGAAAATTTTATTTCCAATTAAGACTCTCAATTTAGAAACGGCTATAAAAGTAAAACCAAAATCAGAAAAAGATTTTGCGATAAAAGTTGATAAAAAAAGAGTTAAGGTAAGATTAATCGAAGTTATTCCAAATCAGATTTTGACAAAAGAAAGAATTTTTGAAATGAGAACCAGCGATTTGAAATTAAAACCGGATTTAAAAAGAGATATTTTAAAAATCGCTGTAATTAATCGCTACGAACTCCAATCTGCCCACCACCTTCCCAAAAATTGGGCCCCTAAAAATATTGGCTTGGGATTTGTTAAAGGATTTGGATTGAAAGAAGGAGCTTTGGCTTCTTCAATCTCTCATGACAGCCATAATTTAATCTGTATTGGAACAAATAATAAAGATATGGCCAAAGCTGTGAATATTTTAAGAAAGAGCGGCGGTTTTGTTTTTATTTCAAAAAATAAAAAAGTCAAAGTAAAATTACCTCTAGCTGGTTTAATGACTAATGAAAATCCCCAAAAATTAGTAAAAAATATTAAAATTTTGGAAAGCGAACTTAAAAAAGCAGGCTGTAAACTAAAAAATCCTTTATCTCAAATTTCCTTTTTAGCTCTTTTGGTAATTCCAGAGTTAAGAATTTCTGATAAAGGTTTATTTAACGTTAAAAATTTTCAATTTAAAAGGTTAATAATTTAAGCTAAAATTAAAAAATATTACAAAAATTTTATCAATAAAAAAATAAAAGAAATCAAAGAGACAGTTGGTCCTGGGAAAGCTATGAGCGTTCTCTCGATATTTGTTCGGAACTTCATAGTTAAAGAGACTAAAAGCTTCTTTGGTATAGGATTTTAGAGAGGAGCAGCTAATAGGTCAAACTTCTTGTTTTTGAATGCTTGAGTGGTGAAGATAAAGTTCAAGACCCCATGGACTGATTTTAAACCTCGGCAGAGCTTAATATCTGATTTTAGTTCTGCCAATAGTTCTCTCAGTCCGATTATTAGTAGTCAGAATACCTTTTCCTTGATAAAAAAGGGAGTATTTATGGTATTTTTCCCATAATTTGCCAAAGAGGAATTGATGAAGTCTTTTTTATCTTTTGAACCCTTTTATCTTTAATCATCCTTTCAATATCTTCTAAGTAATCAGGATGGAAATTAGAATCAACCATTTCTTCAAGCTTTTCTCCAGAATATCTGGAGGAGTTTTATTTTTTAAGTTTTTGTAGTCTTTCTAGAGTATTCTTTTTAGTATGAGCTAGACAAA
>JASEJL010000136.1 GCA_030016465.1 Patescibacteria group bacterium
ATTAACAATTTGAAAACAGTCTGTCAAATTCAATACTACATAAATCTTAGAAATATTTTGCCCGAAATTTTGAATTGAGCAGACCTTTTAAAAATAAAAACTCCCACAGCTGGAGTTTAAATAAACTTTTCCCCAACTCAATCAACAATCTAACAGACCTTATTGCCATTACCTGAAATTGCTCGGCCATCTTCCTCCTCTGTTTTGCCAAACTCTCAAATTCCTCTCTCAAAACCCTTTCTCTAACAGCCAATGCTTCTGCCTCCTCTTTCCTTCTTGATTCCTCGTGGGTTGCTTTAACCAAATAATGCCCGAAAATACAAAATAAAATAAAAACAGACCCAGTTAAAACTCTCAAAGAACCTGTCGGCATGACAAAAGGCAGTATCACCAAAATTATTCCCATCACTCCAACCAAAAGTTCAGTCAAAATCACCCTGATTTCAAAGAAGTGATATTTCAAAATGGCGAACATCCAAAGAAAAGGATGAACACTAACAAGTGGTTGCCCAAAGGGAGGAAATAGGGAGACTCCAAACATTAACGGAAAATTAGTAGCTCCTCCCCCAAATCCTAAAATTGTTCCTAAAATAATATAATCAATTTGATTTCTTTTTTCTTTCAAGGCAGTTTTTCGTTCTTTAAATAATTGATATAACCCATACCCAACTAACCCGATGTAGCCCAAAATAATAAAACAAATATAAAGAGGACCTGCTTGGGGCCAATAAGGAAAATA
Source organism: Patescibacteria group bacterium (assembly GCA_030016465.1). Taxonomy (GTDB): domain Bacteria; phylum Patescibacteriota; class Minisyncoccia; order Minisyncoccales; family DG-74-1; genus Yes71-31. The sequence goes on from JASEJL010000136.1 coordinate 740, forward strand.
GAGAACAGATTTTACTGATTTAATATAATAAGGAGTAAAACTAAAAAGGAGAAAAATAAAGGTTATTATATAACCAAAAGTAATTATCCCTCTTTTTTTCTTATCTAAATTTAAAAAAACAAGAACCCAATGAAGATAGAAAACAGGAATTAATGTTGCTCCAAAATTAAGCATTCTTGACAAGAAAAAAGCACTTTCTTCAGTTGTTACTGATAACCACTTTACATAAGAAAAACTCCAAATAGCCACCCCAATACTCATTAAGAAAAGATTTTTATTTACTAAACTTTTACGATTTTTTAAATAAACAAAAAGTCCAAAAACGCCTGCCGAAATACCATTGATTAAACTAAATAAAACAAGTAAATTCATATTAAAAATAAAAACGGGGAGTTCCCTTTCCTATTAAATGAAAACCATAAGATTCGGTAAAACACCCTTTCCAAATATAGCCTGCTTTTTCAAAAATTTGTTTCAATTCTCCTTCATCTTTAAAAACTAATTTCCAATTCAATAAACTCATAAGATAGCAAGTGAAAGGGTCCTCTTCTAACATTTTTTTAGAAACATTACTGACAACAATACAACTATCTTTTTTTAATAACCGTTTAATTCTTTTAAGAATTCTCACGCACATCTCAAATTCTAAAGGACATAAAATACCAATAAGAAGAGCAATATCAAATTTTTTTGTTGATTTATATTTTAAAAAATTTGCTTCAATGAATTCAATCTGATCTCTCACTCTTTTTACTTCCGCCATTCTCTCTCCTTTTTCTAAGGCCAATCTATCTTTGTCAATATGAATAGCTTTCACATCTAAAGCGTTCTTGTAATGAGCTGAGAAAATATCGATTACATCTCTCCCAGGACCAGAGCCTAAATTACCAATTAAAACCTCTCCTTTTTGGCGATACTCTTCAATAATTTTGGGAAGTTCTTCTCTAATGGCTTTTAGACGCTCTTTTACAGCTTGACCTCCTTTTGATCGGAGAAAATATTGATCGAAAGGAAAATATGGATTTAATTTTTCTAT
>JASEJL010000137.1 GCA_030016465.1 Patescibacteria group bacterium
TTATGTTAGATTAAATGAGGATAGTGTTCGTTTAGCGACAATAGCTGGGTTTAGAGATGTTTGGTATACATCTACATTGGGAGCAAACGATGGATTCATTCCCTGTTCACAAGAAACCCTGTCATTTGCAGAGAGAACGCCATTCATCTTTGCATCACATACTATAGATCAGGCAGGAAAAAGACCAGAATATGCTGAGCAATATTCTACATTTCTTGTTGAATTCATCAAACACTGGATGATAGATGGCGACAGCGTTGTTTTTACTGGAGAGATAACGGATTATGGATTTGGAGTTGTTGGGAATAAAAACAATCCAACATCAAAATTAATGTGTATTATTTATCTATTATGAGGAGACTATCGCTGAAAAACTCAAAGTTAGATTGCTTGCCAACTCAAATCAAACTGCTAATATTAAAATACTATAATTGGGAGGAAGGATGAAGAGACTAATTACAGTGTTGTTTGTGCTTGGAGTATTGGGGATATACAGCCAGACAACAGAAGGGGAAATAGAATCAGAAGCAGATACAACACAACAGGTGGATACAATTAAAATCAATGAACAAGAGAATGAAGACACTTCAGTTATTAGAGAAAACATTGATAGCATGGATGTTTTGGAAAAGAGCGATGATGATTCGCTGATTACGATAAAAAAGAATCCTTGGCTATATGATTGGAGATATGGGTGTTTGATTGATGGATTGACTTATTTAATCCCGATGATAACACTTTATTCAATAGCTGAGGAAGTAGATGATAAATTTTTACCTCTTGATAATTACTGCACACCGTGCATATATCCAATAGGATTAGTGTTTGCTGAAAGGATGTTAAAAAGTACAATTTTAAAAAAAACTGAATATGAAATTAAATCAAAATCGAATTTATCAATTTACTTCCAAGTTGGAGCATCACTTCCTCATTACGCTAAACTGTTTGATTCTCAAGAAGGAGTTATCTTCCCTCCAGTCTCAATGATTTTGCTATATAATTTTAAAGTTAAGTATGATTTTCGAATTAATCAGGATTTGAAGTTATGTATAAATATTGATTACTATGATCATTTTTATTTACGGAATATTAATCCGAAATTTATTTCTACAAGTTTTGGGTTGGAAATAAAGGGCTTTGATATTAATTTAGAGAAAGTCATGCTTGGATATTATAACGAAATATCCATAGGACAATACCAAAATTTCGTATCAAATGGATATAAAATAATTGAAATTGATAGTAGCTACATGGTTAACTTCAAATATGATTTTTGGGGAGTTGGAATAGGCTGGGGGAAAAAGTATAAAATATGGAAAGAATTATATATAAAACCGATATTGAGTTATAAGTTCATCTATACATTTGATTTTAAATCAGGAAGCATAGTTGGGCTTATGAGCGGATTGAGAATAGGATATAGCTTTTAGGAGAATAAAATGAAAAACAATTTTTTATTACTTATCTTAATAGTCTCATATATTTTTACATATTCTGATGAAGTATTACCGAACATAATATTCATTCACGGAATAAGTGAAGAGGCAATACCAGATTTGAAGAAGGATAATGATGATGGGTATAAAAGGGGTTCTCTTTTTTCGTGGCACCCATTGAAGTGGGATTCATTAATGGGGAAATATATAGAAGTAGATAGCACAGCGTTATTAAAGATTATTGGTTATAAAGGATATAGAAAAGGGATTCCCTTTGACTGCACAATAGACTCAAATCCAAGAGATGTTTCTGGT
>JASEJL010000138.1 GCA_030016465.1 Patescibacteria group bacterium
TTCTTATCCCAAATTCATGCCTTCAAAAAATAGGTTGTGTAAAATCAATGGGTTACAACTTCAGATTATAGCAAATTAAAGGAGGGGTATGCAACAAAAAGTTTTACAGAATGGAATGATACATCTATAAATTTTGCCTCCTTCATATTTGCCCCTGAGAAGTTTGAGCCTGAGAGGTCACAGTCGATGAATTGGACATCCTCTTTCTCACTCCAGCTAAGAAATATGGCTGTTCTTATATCATTTTTGAACTGATTCAGACTGGCAAGGGATATACCTTGAAACTCAGGCAGAATATTTTTTGGTAGAGTCTGTCCTGCTATCATATTCTCCTCATCTTTTAAGAGGTAGAGAAAGATACTTCAAGTCAAGATATAGCGGCACCGGAAGCACCTCTCCGCCTCGGCAAATTGGTAACAAACGTAAGAAATATTTGATACAATGTGATTTCTTACGTTTCTTACCAGCGTCCCCTACTCACGCAAAAATTTTACCATTGATGAATGTAAATTCCTAAAATTCCGTTGCCCTTTTTCCAACTTTGTTCAAGTTCATACTTAACATAGTCTCGGTTGCTTGTCTCTGCGCCGATAAGCACAACTGTTACTGATGCTCCTATTAGTTGGTCGTCAATCCACTTCTTAATTGCAGCGTCTCCTTTCTTCTTTACTTCTTTCCACGAAGCGGCATCCCAAAATCCCGCGGCTTCTCTATCTGGTTTGGTTACCCAGCTATTACGAACCTGACTGACCGCCATATGTCTCTTTCATAGTGAAAACTGAAAAACACTCTTCTTGCTATTTTAACATCCTCCTCTCGTGATTAATAACATTAAAGCATAAAATATAATCAAAATTGCTATTGAACCATAAAACCATCCAAGGGTTATAAAAACATAATCCTAAACCCTTGACTGAACTTTATCTTTGAACCGATAGGCATTCATATCGAATAAATATTCCTCCGTCTTCAACCTGTTATTGATTACCCACTCATATAACTTTCTATACAACTTTTCCTGCCATAAAAAGTAGGCATCTAAAAACCAGAAAACTATCAAGGGAATAAAGGCAATCCAAACTTGATACTCAGTACCTTTTAACAACAAAGTTATAACGACAAGGGATATAGCCCATCCTTTAGTCATAAAGGAATTAAATCCCATACGTTTTATGGTGTCCTGAATTATCTCAATTTCCTTTAACATATATTCTTTTAGACTTTCTTTATTTTCCATTTTCATCATCTCCTTTCATGGCACAGTTTTTCATATAACGTGCCCGAGGGTTGACGAACTTCGCTGGACGGGAAAGTTTACTTTCACGGACAGCGAAGTTAGATCGAGGACTTTCGGGGAAGGCCCGAGCCGTCAACACGAGTGATAGGCGAAGTAGCGCCGTCTATTTCCTTATATATCGCCACTTGTTGCAAATTCTGGATGTATTTTTAACCACTCTATGAATTCCTCCCTTGCAAGCAATCCTATATCTTTTTTATAGATTCTTTCATTATTTTTTCTCAGTGCACTCATCAGTTCTCGAATGAAATGAAGATCCCTTAGCATTGGGTCTGAAGGAAACTCTTTTGACACCCTTTTCCACATTTTTTCTTTTTCTTCAATTGGTATCATTTCTCACCTCTTTAATCGAAGAAATCTTTGGGGGTAACGATATAAGGCCTATGTTGCCTGAATAAAAAATTTACATTACAACTCGTCGTGTTTTTTCCTTTGCTATATTCCATG
>JASEJL010000148.1 GCA_030016465.1 Patescibacteria group bacterium
AAAAATTTAAAAATTTTAAAATTGGAGGTGAGGAAGATGTTATTTGATGAAGGCAAGAATCGCGAAGTTACTACATTAAAGTCAGGTGACAAAATTACTTACTGTCGACCTAATTGCGTGATTTTAAAACACCAAAGGGAGCAAGAGAGGGGAGGCTACTTTATGGTAATAACCCAGAAGATATGGATGATAAGTTTTATCTTAAAGGTCTCAATGACAAAATCTTTTTTGACATCGTAAGTTTAATCGCTGAAACTCATGGTCTTAAGCCTCGATTAATAAAGGAAGGCGACAACGACGGTTTCGGAAAACAGTATATATTTGAGCAATATTAGAGAAGAATAAAAATAAAGAGGAGGAAAGGTAATCCGCTAGTAGATTACCTTTCCTTACGGAAATTACGGTAAGGTATATCCTCTAGCTCGAAGAAAAATACGAAGACAACTGAATAAGGAGATGATTGATATGGTAGAGAAGCAAACCATCGCTCCGACAACAGGATTAGTCGAGCTTCAGCTTCTGGCCCGGAATCCTAGGTTACGGCAAGCCCGAGCAGAGAAAGGTTTTACTCAAAAAGACCTTTCGGAGCTTACCGGTTTTTCAGTTTCCTACATCAGGCAGATTGAGAATCTCCGGCTTATCCCTTGCCAAGAGGTGATGGAAGAGCTCTCTTCTGCTTTAGAGAAGCCGGTAGAATTCCTCTTTCCTTCGGAACTTCTGGAGGCAATAGAGGAAGGAGTATTCCATGAACGAAAAGCTCAACTCGAGACCCGGCAGATAATCAGTCTGACTGAGGTTAAGAGGCTGAGATACCAAAGGATTCTAACTTCCGGGATAGAGGAAGTTGAGAAGCAAGCCGACCTAACTCTTCTTAAATCCAAACTCAAAGAGGTGATGAGAACTCTCACTCCTCGAGAGCAAAAGGTCCTTATTCTAAGGTTTGGTTTGGGAGGCAAGGGGCCCGGGAGGATGACTCTTAAAGAAGTCGGCCGGCAATTTAGTGTAAACCAAAAACGCATTCGCCAAATTCAAATAAAAGCACTCCAAAAACTTCGCCGTTCCTCTTGGAACAAGAAGCTCAAAGACTTCCTCTACTAATCTCGTTGGTAGAAAACTACTCTCCTGAGCCAGGAGGAAGCCGGGCAATATGGTACTTCAGATTCAGGCTGTAGCAAGAACAAATAGCAGGCTGTAGGGTTTCAACCGAGTGCTGTGCCCACCGAAAATGGGTCAAAAACGCGAAGGTTGAAGCAAGTCTCTCGTGAAATACTGAGAAACTTTTTTATGCGTGTCAAGCAATTTAATTATCTGACCGAAAGGGGTTCTGGTTGAGCAACGTAATTTCTGACCAAAAATGGTTTAAATTTCTTGTTTAGTTTGACCTTTGATAATTTGTTTTTCTGTTGATAAGTCTTCCAGAGAATATCTAAGTTTCTATCAATAGTTCTCTTCAATTGAGCTAGATTAAGAGATTGATAAATCTTTTCCAACTCTTTCTTTTTAGACACAGAAA
>JASEJL010000165.1 GCA_030016465.1 Patescibacteria group bacterium
AAGCTCGTTTTTGGAGATTTTTCGGTTGAAATTGATTTTTGTCCCGGTTTTGGCAATTTTTGTTTTAATTGGCGTTTTTGGTTTTGCTCAACATTCTTTGCCTGGTGACCTTTTATATTCCATCAAAAAAGCGACTGAAAAGGGCCAGGCGGTTTTTGTTTCTGAGGCAGAAGAGCCAAATTTTCAATTGGAATTAGCAAATAAAAGACTGGAAGAGTTGAAAACAATTGCTGAAAAAAATGAGGTAACAAAATTGCCTCCAGCCATTAAAGAGGTTCAGAATAGCGCTTCAAAAGCGGCAAAAAATTTAGTAAAATCAAAAAAAGTTGACCAAAAGACGGTTGAGAATGTTTTAAAATTTGAAAAAACAAAAGAAGAAATAGAAAATAATATCTTAGCCACCCAGTTGGGAATTAAGGAGGAAGAAAATCCAACTAAAATATATGTTGAGTATCTAATTGAAGAGTTAGAGAAAAGAACCTTGACCGAAGAAGATGAAGAGATTTTAAATCAAATGAAAGAATTGGTTGAAGAAGGAAAATATGCGGAAGCCCTAGAGTTATATTTAACCAAATAGAAATTGAGAGTCGCGGTTTGTGACCTAAAGTTTTGGTCACGAAACAAAAGGTCGACGCGACGAGAGTTAAAAAGTAAAAACTAAAAAGGAAAAAACTAAAATGAATAATTTATTGAGAAAGATTGCGATTGGTAGTTTGGCTTTTGGTTTGGGTGCGATTGCTCTGCCGGTTTTTGGCGCCATTAGCCCTGAGTGTCGAGCTGACCTGACAAAATGTACTACTACTGAACTAACAGAGTATATTGCTGAATTAAACGCTACTGTTGCTGCTTTACAGGCTCAATTAGAGACCTTAACCGGCCCTTCAGCTACTCCAACTGCGGCTGTTTATGAAGGTATTCCGGATGGCTTCACTTTCACCAAAAACCTTTCCCTCGGAATGAAAGACCCTGATGTGGTCTACCTGAAAAAGGTTTTGGATGTTGAGATTCCAGACCATGCTGCCTGGACCGGCAACGAATACTTTGGTTCAAAAACCAAGGCGGCGGTAATTGCATTCTGCCAAAAATACAAGGCAGATATTTCGGCCGCTGCTGGCTATGAAGTTGCTTGT
>JASEJL010000161.1 GCA_030016465.1 Patescibacteria group bacterium
ACGAGGAGGTGAGGAAAAATGGGGTTAAAAGTAATAAAACTAATTGTTTGGGTAGCGATGGGTCTGGGATTGATTGTGATTGGAATTCTTCAGTTCATTGACAGAAATTTATGGGGGATTCCATTTGTCTTGGCTGGTGTTTGGATCCTAGGTGGTGTTTGGATCCTAATGTCAATCAAGATCATTGGTCCTAAGGAAATGGCAGTATTTGTGTTACTTGGACAACCAATTGAGTTCAGAGATAGTGGGCCCCATTTTGTTCCTTGGCTTTTTGCCTGGCTAGTAAGATATCCGAAGAAAATGTTTAAGTTTGATTATCCAAAAAGGAAAGTAATTACAAAAGAGGGGTGGTATAAACCAAAAGACGATCCCCAAGCCAAAGAAAAGTATTATGGATCTCAGGAACTAGAAGTTGACTCAAGCGCTTATACGAATTTTCCACGAGAACGCGGAATAGATCCGGATAAAAGGGAAGCATATATGAAAGAGCAGGGGCTTACAACAAACGAGCAGTTTGAGGAAGCGTGGAAGAGGATGACTGATAAGGACCGGAAAAAATTATTAGAAGATACCCACCCGCTTATTAAAATCTTAAGGTCTGGAATCCCAATAGACGAGAAAGAATTGGAGAAATGGACAGAAGATGCGGTAGTTGGGGCTCTTAGGGTAGGTTTTGGGCAGATGACCTGGAAAGAGGGTGTTGAAAACATCTCAAAGGTAAATGAAGAAACAGAAAAGGTTTTTAAAAGAAAGGATGGGGCGTTGATAAAGGGTGGATTCAGGGAACCCGGAATCCGGCTGGTCATTACAGAAATTCATCTCCCTTCAAAGATAAAACAAGCCTTACCTGAAGTTGACCGGCGGCGATTGGAAGCTGAAGCTGCGCCGTTTGAGGCAGAGCAGATAGGCGAGGAAATAGGAGGAGCAGTTATAAAAACATTTTGCCAATTAACAGGTATGTCGAAAGATGAAATGCAAAGGGCTTTGAAGGAAGATCCTGAGGCGTTTCTAAAAAAATATGAAAAGTTGTGGGAGAAAGCCTGGAGAACAGTCCATAAAAAGATGGCTATTGATGGCAATGCCCATGTTGATATGGAAACCCCAGGAGCAACACCTTGGCTAGGAGATGTACTACGCGGGATTGCTGCCTGGCTAAGAATGCCGATGGGGAGGTCACCAG
>JASEJL010000155.1 GCA_030016465.1 Patescibacteria group bacterium
TTTAAACTTCAAAACTGAACACCCTGGGCAGCATTAATTTTCACTTTTTGGATATCAATCAGGTTATTACGATACCAGAATCTAATCTCAGAGACGGTTTGGTTAAGGGGATAAATCCGGAGGGAGACCGTCTCTCCGGGGGTAGCGTTTTTGACTTTTAGTTGTATCCCGTTAAGAGATATGTTCCTATAGGCATCAATGACTCTTGTGGTTTTGAGGCAAAAGATATCTTTAACGGATTGGTAAGGATAAGGTACTTTAAATTCTCGGAACAGGGATTTACCTTCGTTAAGGGCTCTTTGAAACCGATAGTAAGGAACCTCCTTGGTGGTTGAGTGAACTTGCCTGTAGTTGTATCGTTGAAGTTCGCGATGAAGAATTGTTTGGGCACCTCTAATATCTTTGACGTCTTCCCGTACACAGGTTCTTACGAGTCTGTCTTGAAGCCATTGATAAGGACGTTCGATTTTACCTTTAGCTTGAGGTGATAAGGCATAAGTAACTTTAACACGGCAGTCATCCAGAACCTGTTTCCATTGGGGAGTAGCTTCATCAGTGACTTTTCGATGGTTTCGCCAGATGGAGTCCCTGCCTTGCACAAAACGGAAGATGGAATGAGAGTCAACGTAATAGGAAAGGGGAAGGCCATATTGAAGGATCACTGTTTGCAAAGCGAGGATATGATCCCAGGAGGTTTCTCTTTTGAGGAAGACAGCATAAAGGATAAATCGGCTATGATCATCTAAGGAGGTAACAAGGTACCATTTCTCTTTGGCGAGAGGAGACCAAAGGTGGAAAGAGGAATCGTGTTGGATAAGTTCCCCAATGTAATTGGTGAGAACCTCGCGGTCGTGAATAGTTTTCTTCTGCTTTTTAGGTAAGTAAAAATCATTCTGTTTCGCTCTCTTAATGATTGTGGTTAAGGATATGTTTTGTTGGTATGCTGATTCCAAAAGATCTTTTATGTAAGAATAGTTGTATTTTCGGATCGGAACAGCTTGATTTTCTATCAATTTCTTTTCAGTCATAAGCTCTTTTATAATGGCCTCTTCGGCCTCATTGCTTAGTTTAGGTTTAGTGGTTCTTTGATATTTGATAGAAAAGCATTGGGGGTTTTTACGATACTCCTTGAGCAAAGCGAAGAATCTTACTTTCCCAATGCCGAGGATTTCCTGGATATATTTTCTTTCAATTTCATGTTTGAGGTACCGTCCCAAAAGGTTTTGAACCTGATCATCAGTAAATTTTTTGTGTATTTGAACCATAGCCTTGAACCTCCGTTTTTGATCCAAGGCTACAACACTTCAGGTGTTCACTTTTCAAGTTTAAATTGAATAAAA
>JASEJL010000147.1 GCA_030016465.1 Patescibacteria group bacterium
GTCCCTAGAACTTTCTCTTCTTCATCGCTTAACCCATCGTTATCATCATCGGGGTCTTCACGATTACCAATTCTATCTCCATCGGTATCGAGATCTACAAATTGTTTGATCCGAGGAGTTGAGGCAAATTTGAGGATGATTGGCTCAGGTATTCTACCGGGTAATGATTTTTTTGCCTCCACAATCTGAACCCAAAGTTCCTGTTCTCCCTCTTGAGCTTTCCAATCTATCCATCCCTCCACCAAATGTCCATTGATCACCGAGAAATCACGTTCGCCCAGCAAACGATCACCATTGTAGAATTGAAGTTTTCCTATGATGTCAAACCCACTTTGATTTTGGATGGCACAATAAATTCGGACATCGTCGCCGCTAAAAAAAGGAAAAAGCGAAAACCAAATCCCGTTAACCACTCCGGCATTGACCTTTTCATTACTTTGGGCAAAGGTTAGGGTATTTGTGAAAAAAACGATTAGCCAAAGACCAATACAGAATAATAGGCACCAATACAGCTTGCTGTTTTTTCCCTGCAAATTATTTACAACCAAAATTTTCATATAACCGTTGTTATGCGAGTGCGATAGCACCGAGTAAACAAAATGAACAAAACAAACAAGAGTTCATGGGGCCCCTGCAGAAAATTTTATTTGCTTAATATTTTAGCTCGCTTTCTTTTGTTTTGGGTAAAACTGTGAATTTTTTATTCTTCTTTGTAGATGACAGCGATAATCGTGCTCACTATCAACATTTGAATCAGTCCACTTACTACCCAATAAATTGGCACTGTCGAGTTTATATTCAGATACAGCGCGCTTGGAACCGCTCCTGCTAAATTGCTGATAATCCAAATCCCTATTCCAAAACATAAACCTTTCTTAAGTCCTTGGCCTGGCAGGGCTTTGTGGACCAGCGCAAGAATCAGGACAATAGCTATCCAATAAATATTAATGCCCAAACAAAGCTTGCTATTCCTGTTGTTGCGCTAAATTCTGCCCATATCTCTGTTGGTTTTAAAGTGTAAACCCAGTTAAACAGCCAACCACAGGTTAGAAAACTCTAAACACTGGCAATAATACCTGCAACAACACCTACCAGTCCGGCTCTTTGGTAATTTATTGTCATATTTCAATTCCTTTTATTTTTTAATTTTTTTTGGTTCGACATTTATGAAAAAATTCCTTTTATTTCTTAATCAACAATTTTCTTTTTCAGCCCAAAATGAATATAAAATGGCAGCCCAAAACCAAACCCCTGCATCAGAGCAATCTCGGTATAGGCTAAACTCTGTGAGACGCAAAGCAAAAAAAAGCTTGCCAAATCCTGACTGGCTGGCGGGGATGCCAGGATTCGAACCTGGAACCTCTCGTTTTGGAGACGAGAACTCTTCCAGTTGAGCTACATCCCCATTTTTTCAGAAAAAAGCGATTCATCTTTTTAGCTATTTTTATTTGACCCGAAGAAAGATCTATTCCTATTATCTCACTTTCTTTTCCCGCCTTTTTGGCAATAACAAAAGTAACACCACCTGTTCCACA
>JASEJL010000164.1 GCA_030016465.1 Patescibacteria group bacterium
CATTTTGGTCTTAGAATGCTTCGTCCAGTGAATCTTCTCTGTATTTTCAGGTAATTTTAAATACACAAAAATTACTTTAAAAAATTAAATATTTGTTTGTGTGAAGAAATAACTGAAGTTGATTTGGGGATTCTTAAATCTCTATTTTTGATATTATGACAAAAATAAATAAATTTAACTTTCGTTGTAGTGCTTGTTTTATAATCACTGAAAGCATCGCCAATATAGCAAACTTGTGATTTTATTAACCCCATCTTTTTTATTGTTAAATTCAATGCATCGGGTGATGGTTTTTCTTTTTTATACATTTCGCGCCAAACGACATTGTTTTTAATAATTTTCTTTAATGGTTTTAAGGCATTGAGTAGTTTCTTAACAAAATTTTTGTGAGCCGAAGTACAAATCCAAACACTATACCCTCTTTGTAATAATTGTTCCATAACTTTTAGTATGCCCGGGAAAAGAGTTGCTCTATTTAGGTTTCCCATTACATATTTTACTTTTGCGGCTATAAATTTCTTAATTAAATATTTTTTATTACTTGGGAGCATCATTTTGGCAGCTGCTTCATTTGATATACCGCTTTGACTAAGAAGCATCCTTTTCGAAATTGGAATATCAAATTTTCTACCGGCATAAAGCCAGGCAGCTTCGTGTAACTTTTTAGTTGAAATAATAGTTCCATCTAAATCGTAAATTATACCTTTTATTTCTTTATTAATTCCTAGTTTTTCACCACATTTTTTACAAAAATGTGCTTCTGACAATACCTTTTTCTTTTTAGTCCAAACATGCCAAGCTTTAAACATTTTTCCTCCGCAATTGTCGCAGGTAAATGTCCTATAAATCCCCTTATTCTTTAATGTGCTAATCTTAGTTTTGCACAAATTACAAAAATGGACGGGCGTTCGATAGCCACCCTTTTTAAGAAAATAGTGCCAGGCTTTATGGATATATTTTTGGCAATTGCCACACTTAAATCCCCGATATTCTGGTTTTTTCTTTATATCCCAAGTTTGAACGGTTCGCAGCAAAATTTTTTGAATCATTTTATTTTACAACTTCTATGGTTTGACTTTTGGAAACTCGGCCCGGCGGTAAGGGTTTTTCAGCTGGGTAGCCAACCGGAAC
>JASEJL010000143.1 GCA_030016465.1 Patescibacteria group bacterium
AAGAAATAAAACGAGACCAGTAAGGAGTTTCAATTCCATACTTGGCATCAAAAACGGCAGGAGCAACAAAATTATTCCCATTATTCCAACTAATAAATCCGTCAAAATCACCCTGATTTCAAAGAGGTGATAACGAATAATAGCAAGAGAGGTAATTCCTAAGAAAAATAAAATAAATAAAAAGCCGAAGGGATAAAATTTTACCCCATAGTTAACTAAAAAATCAGAGGAGGCAAAAATATAAAATATTAAAGCCAATAGGAGATATCTTATTTGATAATATTCAGTATTAATAGCAAATGCTGTTTTTTTCTTTTTCAACCGCAACTTTATCAAGTAAAGACCTCGAACAGCCAAAATAGTGAGTAAAAAAAGATATAAAGGGTGAAGAATACCAGCTCTTGGATAAAATCCCCAAAAATATTTATAAAAACCACTTATAAAATAATTTGTTGTTAATAAAGTTATCTCAAATATTAAACCCATCAAGTATGAAAAATAAAGCAAATATCTATCAAACCTTGAAACAATTCGCAAAAAAGAAAGGAAAAAATGAAAAAAGAAAATAGGAATAAATATTATCCCCACATAACCAATTTTAACCAAATAATTCGCTATTATTTCATTCTGAGTATTAAATAGTATAAACCATGAAAACTGCCACCAAAAAGTGACAAAACATACAAGAGCAAAAGTGATATTGATGAAGGATTTTCGATTTTTAAAATAAACAATACTTCCTAAAAATAAGAAAAAAATTGAGCTTAATAGAGGTGGTATTGTATATAAGGTGAAAAGCTGCATAAAAATTAAATTTTCAAATTATTTATCAGTAGAAGATGTTCCCTCAAGAGCCTTTAATAAAATGACTCGGAGAGTATCAGGAATTTTTAGTGGAGTACCTTTTAGATCGGTGTATACAATTGTCTGCTTCCCGGTTGCACAGATCTCTTTTGATCGAGCGTTAATAAATTCTGCACCCAATTCAAAACTAGAATTTCCTACTCGAAGAATTCTTACTCTGGTAATTACTATATCACCAAAATGAAAATTTTTTTTAAACTCGTAAGAAGCATTGCAAGTTTGAAGGAGGAAAGTCTTTCCCATATCCACAGTGAATTCAGGAATACCCTCTAATGCAAATAATTCTCTTGCTTTTCCGAATAATCTAGCGTAGTGATCATGACTCATGGTACCTTCTATATTTGTTTCCTCAAGCGTAATCCTAACAAAATAGTCATAAAATAAACCCTTTTCATCTCGTCCTATTTTCCCTATAATTGGAGCACTAAATTTTGAGGTGTTAGAATTAAAATTATTATTTTTCATTTTTTTTAAAAACAAATCCAACTTTTGAAGTTAAAATTTTTTCTCTTTTTTCGACCTTCTGATTTGTTTATCAATTATTTTTTTCATGACCCAAACCAAATTAGGATTATCATCGACAATTACTGAAATCCTTTCACTTTTTCCCAGCCTAAATCTTGACAGAATTTTTTGCCAACGATGAATTTGATTTGCCATGGCTTAATAAGAGAGGGCTTTTTTATTTTAGGTTCTCAATTGGAAAGAAATCTTAAAATAATTAGTCGTCTT
>JASEJL010000163.1 GCA_030016465.1 Patescibacteria group bacterium
ATCACTATTTGATTCTTCTCCAAAGAACCACCCCTTTCCTCACCCTTTCTGTAAAGTAACTCGTTATTTTCCCTTGCTCCGTGCATCCGACTTCATCAATGCTACCTCCATGTGTGTACTATGATCGACGGATCGTGCATCCATCGCCTTAGATTGATGAAAATACAAACAAGACTTTCCCGTTCTTTTAGCCAGCAAACCCATAGATTTCCACTATTTTTCCGCGATCATATTTTCACTTTACGAGAAACTCGGAGAATCTAATGGGGCCTTCGGGATAGCATGCCAGTAATAAGTATTTGGATCAAAGCTTGAAGATGATGATGAATAAGCCGTGATCCGATGCAATTCATCCCACAACGCCATTATTGATGTGCAAAATCGAAAAATTTTGAAAAATTGAAAACAAAAAGGAAGCCAAACAGATTTTAAATTAATTTAATTTATAAAAAAATTAGTTAATAGTCTCCTTTAAATAATGTAATTTACACACTCACCGTTGATTATGTTGATTGCATAAAAAACTATGAAATATCACGATACGATATATATCCCATAAGAAATACCCTTTTTACACAACGAAACCCAAAAACAATATGATACACATGGCACATAAACTGCAACCCACAATAACATTCATTTTACCAGTTCAAAACAAACAAATCCTAGTAATCGAACAAATAAACAGCTGCTTCAAATTCTCAGAACAATATCCAGGCACCTGCGAAATAATCATCGTAACAGATGATTCTGAAGAAAAAAGAGCCTACCTCCTATGGTTGGCAACGAAACTAAACAAGATCAACCATCCCCACGTAAGAACAAGAATAATCAGGTACACATCAAAACTCGACATAAACACGTTAATCCAAACAGGAATAAAACACGCTCTCGGACAAAAAATAATAATAGCAACAAACAACTCAGAAAGAATTGAACAATCCCAACTAAAAAATCCGATGACAAGAGGCGATATTCTAATAACTCCACATTTCCTAAATATCGACGCAATCAAAGAAACATTAACTAACTATGAATTTAGCTAAACTTATTAAAAGCACCTTTCAGATTCTCCCAGTCAGTGTTCCTCTATAGCAACGTTTTTATAAATAATTGTTAATTATTAACAAATATGAGCGACGCTA
>JASEJL010000166.1 GCA_030016465.1 Patescibacteria group bacterium
ACACCTTTCTCCGTAACCATTAATAGTTCCCTGAACTTGGGTTGCTCCGTGTTTTACAGCAATTAAAGTATTGGCAACTGCTAATCCTCCATCATTATGAGCATGAATACCCAAAGGTATTTTTATTTGCTGTCTAACTTTATCCATAATCTGAGCGATTTCCCAGGGTAGAGCTCCTCCATTAGTATCACAGAGAACAATTTGCTCTGCTCCTCCTCGAATTGCAGCCTCTAATGTTTGTAAGGCATAGTCTGGATTAGCTTTAAAACCGTCGAAGAAATGTTCAGCATCATAAAAAACTCTTTTACCATGAGAAACAAAATAGGCGCAGCTTTCTTCAATTAACCTCAAATTTTCCTTTAGGTCGGTCCGTAGCACCTCATAGACATGCAAATCCCAGCTTTTACCTACAAGAGCAATCACTTTCGTATCTGCAACCAGTAATTGTTGCATATTTGGATCCTCAGCTGGTTTCATTCCTTTTCGACAAGTCATACCAAAAGCAGTGATTACTGCTTGATTTAAATTCAAATTAGGGGCCAGTTTAAAAAATTTAGCATCTTTAGGATTTGAACCTGGCCAGCCACCCTCTATATAATGAAAGCCTAATTCATCCAATTTTTGAGCTATCTTCAGTTTATCGGCAACAGAAAAGGAAATTCCCTTTCTTTGGGTTCCGTCTCGTAAGGTTGTATCGTAAAGTTCTATTTTCATTTTTTCTTTTTTAAAAAATTTTAGAGAGACCTTTCTTTTAAAACAAAAACCTCTTCCGGGGAAGAGATAGTTTTTAAAAAAATTAATGAAAAATGAACTTACCCCTTCCCCATAAGAGGTTCGATGATAATGATAGGGTTAATTGAGAATATCAGCCAGGACATTGTTTAACAAATTACTTACAATCTATTTCTTAGATTAGCAAACCCAGAAATCTTGTCAAGTCTGATGTGGGTGTAAAAGACAGTGATGGATCAGGGCCAGATTCCCACTAAAGTATAGTTAGACCAAGGCAGGTCTCGTTTTCCTTTTGATTGGTGGGAAATTCATTCTGATACTGACAAAGGGTTTGTTAATGCTCATTTA
>JASEJL010000142.1 GCA_030016465.1 Patescibacteria group bacterium
GATTAAACATCAAAAATACAGCCAATACTAAAACTACAATCAACCTTTTCATGTCAATCCCCTCCTTAAACAGAAGTAACAGGTTTGAATCTTCATTATCTTCATCCCTCAAATATCTTTTAGTATCTCCTCGGAGAAGCCCTCGATGTTTTGAGTAAAAAACTCTTTTATCTTGCTCCATTGAGTCGGCGGTTCTTTAATGTATACAGGCTCTGGTTCTAATTCAGCATCTTCAAAATAGGTAAGACTCTTTAATACATGGTAAAGGTTAATCCCTGTGTCTTGAAATCTCCTCTTCAATATCTTTACTGCCTCTTTAATAGATAATCTTTCTGAATAAAAGACTTCAAAGAGGTCATAGAAGTCCTTTTTGCTTCCTCTTTGGGAGATTGTCTTAAACTTTTCAGCCACTATATCTCGCCAATCAGCTACTTCTATTCCTTCAAACTCTAAAGGCTCAAATAAGAGTGGGACAGAGTAGTAAAAGAACGAAAGTTTTACCCCCTCTGCGATAACAACTACAGTATTCTCTTCTTCCAATATCTCCTCTAAAGATGGCAATTCCCTTTTTAAAGAAGAGAGAAGGCTTGAGGAGTTAAATGGATTCAGACAGAATAGGTCAAGGTCTTCAGATATCCTATGTCCAAACTGAAGGGAAAGTCCTCCTCCACCTGCAAGGTAGAATTTTAGTTTTCTGATTAAAGGGGCAATCTTTTTTAGAACAGCCTTAGTCTCTTTGGGAAAGACTCCTGCAAACATCTTATCTTCTCCTTGGGTATCTTATAGTATGCTGCCCAAAAGTATGCACTCTTCCTTGAAATACCTCTTTTTTTGTAGATTACTTCCTTTATCTCTTCCTCAGTATAGACCTTCTTCATCCAATTTACATCATGGTGATTGCCATAATCTATTATTCGAGAGATGATATAGGAACGATGTCTCTCTATATCCACAGACTCTTTATCCACATCCCAGAAGAGCCTTTTTATTGAAGACGATATCTCTTTTATATGCTTAATCTCCATCTTTTCACTTCCCATTTGTCTTTTTAACCATTCTAAACCCACGGGATATAGACTGTTACCCCTCTATTATTTTAAGTGGATTGCTGGGAGTCTTTTGAGTGTCTGTGTCTTTGGGTCTACAGTTATTCCAACCGATTCAAGGGCAGTAACTCCTAAGATGGGTTCTACATCATCTGGACCGAATATGATCCTGCCCGCTGTAATCTCACCCATAAACTCTATTACCCCAAGCCCAAACTCGCACTCTTTTGGAGTACCATCAGCTAGTTCATAGGTAGTTTTACCTACAGGCAAAATACCTATCTTCTTAAGTTCATTTGCAGAAGCCATACAATCACTTGAACCTGTATCAACCAAGAAATCCGCCTCATATATCTTTTCAGAATCCAAAGTCGCCTTTATTGTAACCGTAACATGTGTCAATCCCATTGTAAATCCCTCCTATTCAATCCTTATTTTTCAACCCTATTATATAACATAAAATTAACAATCTGCCAAGGAGAATCTTTTGAGCACCAAATAATGAACATTTTAATAACTTTTTTAATGGTAGCGTTGCAATAAGAAATTTCCTA
>JASEJL010000154.1 GCA_030016465.1 Patescibacteria group bacterium
GAAGAAGGCCTTCGGGTTGTAAACGGCTTTTCTGGAGGATGAACCGAGTACCCTTCGGATCTTGTGAAACTATGAATCAAAGGTGATAATCTGAGAAAGTTTATGGAGGATTTACAACAGACTTAAGAAAGAGAATAAATCAACATAATAAAGGTTAAAAAAATAGTTTTCAGGAGATTCGAAAGGTGCTCGGTGACAGTACTCCAGGAATAAGGGGATGCTAATTCTGTACAAATGGTGCAGCTTTCCGCTGAAAGGCGGATTGAAAAACTTGGCTTATATGCTGGAACACTTCATTAAACCCTAAAAAGCTTGCGGTTGGGCATAGGGGTTTAAGAGCAATCAGCAGGGAAGTTGTTATGCTGGAAAGCTAATTATGGTAAAATAAAGGAATGGAGAATGAACTAAATGAACTAAATGAAATAGAAAAGGAAATAATTATTGGTGTACTTCTTGGAGATGGATATTTGAACCTAACTCAAGGAAAGGAAGCTTATCTTGAAATTAAACAATCAAAAGAGAAATTAAGCTATGTAGAGTGGCTTCATAGTCAATTGGAAAGATTAGGTTGTACCAAAATTTATCAAAGGAAAGATAATCTCCAATGGTATTTTCGATCGCAGGAATTGAAATGTTTGACCCGTTTTAAAGAGATATTCTATCGTGACAAAAGAAAGATAGTTCCCCTTAAGATAAAAAGACTTTTAACTTCACCTCTAAGCCTAGCAGTATGGTATATGGATGATGGAAATATAGATTTTCGCCCAAAATATCACTACTCTTACGTAATTAGCATTAATAGCTTTACTTTTAAAGAAGCAAAGTTATTAGTAGAAACTTTGAATTCCAATTTCGGACTTCGAAGTACGGTGAATAGAACTACTTGTAGATGAAAAAGATATCCGAGAATTTATATTGGAGTGGAAAGTAGAGAAAGGTTCTTGAAACTAATTAAGCCTTACATTTTACCTTACTTTTGTTATAAATTACCTCCACCATAACAACCCCTCAGAGACTGAACTTGTTTTTAGTTAAAAAAACAAGGCAATAACAGGGAATTTTAACTGTTATTATACGCCAAGGTCCCTAATTAGGGATGTGATATAGTCCATAGCAATACTTGATAAACTTAACAAGTATTGTGTAATATAGCCAGCAGCCGCGGTAAGACAGAATCCCCAAGCGTTATCCGGATTTATTGGGCGTAAAGGGTCCGTAGGCGGCCAGGAAAGTCTCTGGTTAAATACCCAGGGCTCAACTTTGGGGGTGCCAGAGATACTATCTGGCTAGAGGGCGTTAGGGGCTGATGGAACGGTCGGTGTAGGGGTGAAATCCGTTGATATCGA
>JASEJL010000169.1 GCA_030016465.1 Patescibacteria group bacterium
AAAAAAAAAGAAGCCTAACTTTTAATTTTCTTTAAAAATCTCACGAATTTCTTCAAGGAAGTGAACTTCATCAGCGATATCTCTCAATTCTTGAGCACATCTTTCTTTTCTGCTGATTACTGTAATTTTGGCTTTCTTTGAGAATTTAGCTGCTTTTAGTAGCTTGTAGAAATCTCCGTCACCAGAACCTAGAATTATTTCTTTAACAGGGTCGTTATACAGAAGATGAGCAGCCATATCACAAACTATTGCCAAATCTACTTTACTAACACGACTTATCTTCCCCGAGCTATCTACTTTTTCTATTGTCGGAACCTTAATCTCTATAAATTCGATTCCAGGGCCTTCGACTTGGTTTCTTAAACGAACCAAGAATCTCTCAAACGGTTTGCTTTTTTCCTCTAACCTCTCACTGTAACTCCAGTAGAAAAAGATCTTCGCTTCTTTTCTTTCAGAAAGCAGATGATTAAAGAAGGACTTCCAATTTACCTTTTCTTTTTCTTCGACAGCTGCAAGATTTTCGCTATCGATGTACACAAAAGTTTTCCCTTCCTTTTCTTTCTTTTCTTCCTTTTTCTTCAAGAATCTCATCAAATTCCCCCCTTTTTTTATTTAAAATGCTACTATCTTAAAATAGCAAAATTAAATTAATTAGTCAAGTAAAAATTATTCCAAAATTTTCAAAAAATGAAGAATTTTTCAGAAAATTAAATTCTTTAACCTCATCCCAACTTCTTGTTTCTTGAATAACTTTTTTACCAAATTTTAAAACTTTTGTTTGTCTTTTAATTTCATAATCTAAAGCTTTTTCTACTGCCTGAAAAGAATTTAAGTTTTTCATTTCAACCCTTGGTTGTAATTTTTCCTTTTTTTGTAAGGAAATATTTGCTTCCACTCTCAGTTGTCCTTTTTCTATATCAGCATTACAAACACCGACATATCTTAAGCTGTAATTCTTCAGCGAATTTCCTAGTTTCTTTTGCTGACCTTAAATCAGGCTCAGTG
>JASEJL010000159.1 GCA_030016465.1 Patescibacteria group bacterium
AAAGACTGGGAAAGTGCCTTCGTCATGAACAAATTGGGCCTGGGTAACTTTACCAGTAGCATCATCGATGCTGGCTAGAAGACAGCAAGAAGGAGCTCTATCTTCGAACCAGTATTCATAAGAGCCATCAAACTGTTCCATCTCCCCATAGTGTTCCTTCCGAGGTCTAAAAGAATGATAATCTGGTTTCTTCTGCTTTCTTGGTACCCATAATCCTTCATCTATCATTATCTGTCTGATAGTTTTTGGGTCTTTTTTAATACCATGGACTTCATCCAGCTTCTCTGAAGCATGAGTAGGTTTAAAATCAGAATAATGCTGGTGGAGTAGGCTTATTATCTGTTGGCGCTCTGTTTCTGGCATTCTCCGATTGCTGGGTTTACCCCGGTTGCCATGGATAAGACCTTCAGCTCCTTTTTCTTTTACTTTGGCTCTTAGATTATATACCTGACGTTCAGTGAGGTGAAGCAATTCTCCAGCCTTCTTAACAGTGATTTCTTTCCTTAATGAGCTTTGAATAACATCGTATCTATTTAGCTCTTTTTGGGACATAGAAATATAGGCCATGGTAGTAGAATGATAGATTAATGTTTTTAGACAATCGACCTTCTACCATTCTACTCCACCCTGACATTGCTATTTCCCTCTATCCTGAAATTATCATTTTCTTTCTCCAGTTCTCCCTATTCAACAGGCTAAAATCTGACTAATAAAGCTCTTTCTATGAATTTGGCAAGGACCGTATTTTTTGAGCATTTTTAAATGTTTTTTGGTAGGATAACCCTTGTGTTGAGCAAAATCATATTGGGGAAATTTTTTTGCGTATTTTTTCATTATAGCGTCTCTTTTCACTTTAGCGATAATACTTGCGCAGGCGCAAGAAAAAACTTTCTCATCAGCTTTAATAATTGCTTTTTGAGGAAGATCAATATTTAATTTCATCTTTCCATCCACAATTAGGAAATCAATTTTTAATTTTTTATTTTTTGTTTTTAATCTTTCTATGACTCTTTTCATTGCCAATTTTGTGGCCTCTAAAATATTGATTTTATCAATCAGCCTTTCCGAAACCCTGGCTACCCCCCAGCAAATTCCAGGATGGGTAGTCAATATTTTATAAAACTTTTCTCGGGCGCGGGGAGAAAGTCTTTTTGAATCTCTTAATTTTAGATTTTGTATTTTGGATTTTGGATTTTG
>JASEJL010000168.1 GCA_030016465.1 Patescibacteria group bacterium
CAATGGGAATTTTTTCTAAAATTGGCAGTTCAATAAAACAAGGTGGGCGTTTAGTTCAATATAAATGGGCAGTAAATAAGGACAGAGAATCGGTTAAGTATGACATTCTTGATTTATTTAAACCTGAAGAAATTCGGCAATTATGCAGATATTTCAATATAGGTGAGCCTAGCCGCACCGAAATCAACTCTAAAGGTGAAATTTACCATCCTAGACCTAATACCAAAGATTGGATTGACCACGCCATGAAGAATGTGTCCCTTGAGGACATGAGAGAATATGCAATTAAAAAGCGTAAAAATGTCAGACCTGCCATTGAGAAAGAGAATAGACTTAGACAGATTCGCTTAGAAAAATATCCTGAATATGAAAATATCTCGGATACTGCTCAAATACAAACAGACCTCTCAAAAAATGCTAGCGATGAATCTGAGTTATTAGCTCAAGTAGTTGAAGCAATTGAAGAATTTAAACCAGCCAGACCTTACAAGGATGAATTTGGATACCACATAGAATTAAATGGATATCTAAAAGCTCAATTCCCCAATGTTGAGATAGAACTTCAGACAGGACGCTCCCGTCCCGATATTGTTATTGGAGAAGACCTCAGTATTGAAGTGAAAGGGCCGACCAGAGCCAAAGATCTAGCAACAATAGCCGATAAGTGCCTTCGATATTTAAAATATTATCCGCATCTAGTGGTTGTTTTATTTGAAGTCCAAGTAAATGAAACACGATATATCGAATGGTATGAGGGTATCACAAGCCAGTATGAGAATAACATCACAATAATTAGAAAATAATTTTTATCGGCCTTTTCCCAACAGCTCATCATAGAATTTTTTCACAATTATTAAAATAACTCCAATAACTACTATCCAAAAAATTAGATCAGTAACCCAGCTAATATTCATAGATTAACCTCTAATTCCGCCTATTTCTTTTTCTTTTTGGTAGATCCGAACAGACTTGGAGTTTTCCTTCCATCACCTGTCATCGCCTTTCTC
>JASEJL010000162.1 GCA_030016465.1 Patescibacteria group bacterium
AAGAGCAAAAATGTGTCCAAATTTAGGGGCGCACTTCCGAGTAAATAAAGAAAGTGGTTTTAATTTGCCGCCAAATCAGAAAATTTTTGTTTGAAAAATTTTCTGAAATGAGTTATTATTAATTTATAGAAAAACTTGTCTTGATTCTCAACTAAAGTCAGGGTTGATGATCTTTGATAAAATTGGAAAAATTGTCACCTCGCTTTACGAGACAAAGACTGCTAAAGAACTGGAAAAAATACTTGCCCCGTTAAATTTGCGAAGCAATTTGATTCGGGCCCGGCTCAAACCACATTTTGGTAAAAGAAAATTTTTCATAAAAAGATCGAATAAATTTTAACTAAAAATGAAATTTACTATGAATAATCAAAAAGGTCTTGCACCAATCGTTATTGTTTTAATTATTATCGTTTTCCTTGGTGGTGGAATTTTCACTTGGAAATATTTTAGCATTCCAAAAGAAGAAACCGGGATGCCAAAAGAAGAAGGAATACCCTCGCTTAACAATACCGCGGAATGTAATAAAGCCGGTATCCCAATTGAGGAGATTGTGACGGGTCCATTCCGTTCTATTAACGAATTTATTTTTGCTGGAGAGGCAACGCTTAGTGGCTATGTAGTTACAAAAAAGGAAGAATTTTTTGAAGAAGAAATAGAAAGAGTTTACTTGAAGATAAGCCCTCAGAAAGGAGATACACCGCAAGCTAGATTTTATTCGTATTTCGTTCGCATGGTAGAAAGAGGAAACATGGTAAATTTAATAGAAAATGACGATCTCTTATTCCGTCTCGGAGAGTTAAAAGATAATGGAAATACACTTTCGAGTACTGCTAATATTTCTCCGCTAGCTGAAACAAAAATATTATCTGTCTTAAAAACCACTGAGATTATTTCTTTACGAATTCAAGTTCCGGTCTGGGTGGCAATGGGTGCTTCATCAGATTTTTCTTTTGCTTGTGCAGTAGAATTTTCGGGGGATTAAATTTGCCGCCATAGAAAAACTTGAAATTGTTAAAGTTCAGGATTTCGGTTCGGAATTTTTGGCCAAATCGTTGCCGCCGCAGGCGGCAAAATTCGTTCTAACTATTTTTAAAATACAGCACTATTTTTATGTATAAAATCCTTCCTGCATTAATAGAAAAAATGCTGAATTTTAAGGAAAAAA
>JASEJL010000156.1 GCA_030016465.1 Patescibacteria group bacterium
ATTCTTTCAGTTCCTCCGGCGCTGAAAATCATATCTCCGGTTGAGGTGGCAGTTAAGGTGTCAGCTGATTGGATGGTCAGGGTTCCGGAACTAGTTTTCCAAATTGAGTTGGCAGCTCCGGTCAGATTCAAGGCGCTGTCAGCCATGATATCGGTTGAGTTAATGGTGATAGTAGAGCCAATGGTAGCAGTACCCACATAAAGATTTTGCCACTTCTGGTTGGCAGAACCCAGGTCATAAATTAAATTAGTATTGGGCAAAAGATTGCCGGAAAAAGTGGTGGTGCCGGTAATTGAAAAATTGCCGCCTACTATTAGGTCTGAGCTGAATTTGCCAGTGCCTAATACTTCCAAAGTATAAGCAGGTGAAGTGGTACCAATACCGACATTGCCATTAGAATCAATAAATAAAGTAGAGGTAGCTTGAAGGGTGTTTGAGGTGTTGCCAATTAAAGTGTAGCCAGCTGGCACTGAAGTTAAGCCAGTGCCACCATAAGGAACCTGTATTGTTGAGGCTTGCCAGGTGCCGCTGGTGATTGTACCTAAGGTAGTAATCGAAGTTTCGCCAGTTAGACCTAAAACCGGAGGGAAATTAATATAGCCAAGATTGGCAGCTAATTCTAAATTTCTGAGCCTGGTTTCCTGTTGGGAAAGAATGCCCCGAATTTCTTTTAAAGATTTCTCGTCTAAAACCCTGATTTCTCTGGTGATTTCTTTGAGCGGCTCTATTTTGGTGATTCTCTCTAATTCAACTTCTTTAATGGCTTCTTTTTCAACCATTTCTTCAGGAACCACTTCTTCAGGAACTAGTTTTTCAGTAGCTGATTCTTCTTCAGTAGCTGGTTCTTCTTCAGTAGCTGGTTCTTCTTCAGTAGCTGGTTCTTCTTCAGTAGCTGGTTCTTCTTCAGTAAATATTTCTTCAAATATTTCTTCAGTAAATACTTCTTCAGCAACTACTTCTTCAGGCAGTGCTATTTTAGGAACTCGGCCGGCACGAGTTAAAACTTGATAACCTTTGACAAATGGCTGACTCACAATCTGAGGAACTTTTTTTAAATTCTTAGCCAGCCATTGGCTATATTCTTTGAAGGTCTCAATGGTTAATTGAGAAATTTCTAAAAAACCAATGGCAGCTAATTGAGTGTTAATAGCTGCTTTTTGGGCTAACTTCTCAGCCTTTGCCACTTCCCTATTAATACTTTGGCTAAATTCTTTTGATAGGGAAGAGTCCTCAAGGTCAAAATTTTCAACTCCTTCAAAAGATTCAGTTAAAATCATCTCTTCGGCTCTGCCAATTTCTTCA
>JASEJL010000160.1 GCA_030016465.1 Patescibacteria group bacterium
GTTTGTGGATAAATTAGTTTAATAAAGCTTTATTTCGTGGGTGTTGCACTTCAAAAGCAAATTTCAGAACAAAAAAAGTTTTTAAAATACATAAGATTAAATAAGAAAAGAGGGTAATGCTTATTCATAATTAGAAATAGGCGGCTCTCTTGAGCCGCCTATTTCTATAAGTAAGGAGAAGGATGGAGGAGAGGGTATCTGGATTTGTGGAAATCCTGAAAGGGATGGTAAGAGTCGAGTTAGATTACTTACCTTAACTACCCTAATCCGGATAAACAAATTCTTCTTCATCCTTCTCTCTACTAAGAAGAGAATATAGTTCT
This sequence comes from Patescibacteria group bacterium, assembly GCA_030016465.1. Lineage (GTDB taxonomy): Bacteria > Patescibacteriota > Minisyncoccia > Minisyncoccales > DG-74-1 > Yes71-31. The sequence continues at coordinate 324 of JASEJL010000160.1, forward strand.
TTCATTCTAAAGCGAATGAGCGAGATCAAAGTTTGCCCTTCACTCTCAATGAAAAGAGGGTGGAGTGGAAGTTAATCCTTGATTAGCTCTTACTAAAAATAAGCTAGGTAGTAATGAGTGCGGCCGCGCACATAACAAGTTTATGTACTCGGTGCACTCCTTAATACGAGGAGATAGTTCTTTGAAAAATCTTCATAGCGGCGAATTGGTTAGAAAATCTTTGTAGCCAGCTCGCCGCTATGGAAGCGCGTCTGGGAATCGCGGCAAATTTATTCCCGGGCGAAAGGAAGTGCAGCAATGAAAATTGTTGTACGATTTAGAGGAACAAAGGCATACAAGATAATCCGGAATGCCGCGCTTCGTGCCCCCACCGAGGGGTACTGGGCGCAGTACGTCCAAATCTTTCCCAGAAAGGTGAAGCTTTCCACTTGGACGGGGAAAGGCCATTGGTTGGCAACAACCAATGGTCGGGTAACCATCGTTCAATTCGATGGTTATCGTTGGTCCTTTGCGAATGGAACCGACGAGTTTCGGACGCAGGATCTTCCTTGGTCAGAGGCGGAGGTTCTCCGTACGGAAACCTCCGACCTAGATAGACCCATCGCGGTCTATCTAGGAAACGATAAGATTTTTCAACTTCCCTTTAAGGGGAAGGTAAGAAATCTCACGCCGGTCAGTCTGTGAACAAACCGGCATGTTGAAGGTCACGGAAGAACCAAAATAAGTGGTTTCCTAGTAAGCACTTAAAGAGGAAGGAGACATCATGGTCTTGACTGTGATTTCCTTACGGAAGAGCCTGGTCTCCTTCCTCTTACCCGCATTTTCAAGCTCATAAAGTTATTTGTGGGTTTAAAAATGAGGAAAAA
>JASEJL010000153.1 GCA_030016465.1 Patescibacteria group bacterium
AAATCCTGCGGACACAATTTTTAGGTATCTAACACCTGACACTCTCCACGTGGGAGATTCTTAATATGACTGTCATGATTTGCTCCATAAACCCTTGGCACTCTCCACGGCTGAAGTCGGGAGGTTCTTAAGTGGTTGACGCCCTCTGTCCGTTTCCGGTTTGGGCAACCCTTAAGTTTGGGGCTGTGCCAAGCAGCCCATCCCGAGAAGGATATACAATCCCGGGCAACGATGCTGTTACCACATCGTCAGGTTGTCGGTTTGCTATATTTATTGCACCGACTCTATCAGCGTGCGACTTGTAGCCGCAGGCTCGGCAATGGAATACATTTCCATTGCGATTGGAAGAATCTATATGATGACATTTTGGACACTCTTGGGAAGTATAGGAAGAATTAATTAAATTAACACGGATACCGAGTTCTTTCGCTTTGTATTCTATAAATCGTTTGAGTTGGTCAAACGGCCAGTTATGGAGCGTAGAACTTAGTTTTTGTCGTTGCTTATGATTGGATTTTGCAGTAGTTCTTATATATTTGAGGTTTTCAAGATTAATATTTGCTTTAAGTTTAAGAGCGAGATTGACAATTTGGCGGGAAAGTTTATGATTGAAATCTCTCATCCATCGACGCTCTTTGTTCTTTGACTTGATAGCGTGAAGTTTTTTTGCTTTATCTAACAATTTTCTTCGGGCAGCATATTTAGTTCTGCGGAATCTAACTTCTTTACCCGAGAAAAAAATAGTTTTACCTTGTTCTTTGTCATAGCACACAGCGAGATTATTTAATCCGAGGTCAACACCTAAAACATTAGTGCTGGAAATCTGAACAGGCTCAGGAAAGTCAATGGTAGCAAAAAAATACCACTTGCCCTTGCGTTCAAGAAGTTGACCAGCACAAGGGCGAATTTGTTTTTGAATCAACTTATCCAATACATCTTTTTGTTTTTGAGATAATGCTAATTCGAAATATGGTTTTGAACCGTTAACAGGGAAACCAATAAAATATGTGTTACTGATTTTATGAACAGTCCAATTCTGATTGTTAAAACTGACAGCAACGGCATTCTTGAAATGCGGGATAGAAGTTTTGATATGTTGTTTTTTCTGCTTACAAAAAGTTATCCAGCGAGAACGGACAAGCCGAACTGCTTCGCTAAGGACTGATGAAGGCAGAGCGACCATTGGTTTAAGATGATTATAGAGTTGAGATTGTTTAATCTTTTTAGGATATTGACTGGCGATATATTCTATACCTAAATTTAAGGTTTTAGAATACTCTTGACGCAGGAAATTGAAGTTGAAGACATCGGGCTCTTTGATTTTTAATTGAATGGTTTTTTTTATCATTTTATCATAAAAGGTATTTAATCCTGTCGTTGGTTAGGTTCCTTCACTGGCTGCGGTTCAATCACTGGCTGCCTGTCCACTGA
>JASEJL010000152.1 GCA_030016465.1 Patescibacteria group bacterium
ATACTTTTTGCGTGTTTATAGTCATTAATGGGATGTAGATATGATATTAACCAAAAAGTATTTAAGATTTGACGGCTAATTAGTGTTTTTCAAACTACAAAATTTTTATACTCTTTATTTTATATTTCTCATATTAGTTTATATGATGTTTAATTTTCATTTTGCTTTATTTTTTTATGGATTAATCAAATTTAAATCTATTTTCAGTCTTTTATTCATTTTAAACTATTATCTGCTTATTTGGGAATTATATGTTTTATGTTGTTAATATTTTAATTTTTTAGCCCCTTGGGGTAATAACTCGACTAGTTTTAGCCACAGGGGCGTTATATCTGAAAATGGTTGACATGATCAATCTAAAATGAGCAGGAAAGGATAGGATATTCAATACAATCATTTCCTGGTTTTTTTAATCTCTTTGGCCAATTTTTTTATATCTTTCCATTTCTTTTTTTCTGCAAGTTTAGGGTTCTTTTTCCTTTCAACAGCCAGCATTTCTCTTTGTAATTTCCTGTAACTTTCCAGTCTTTTATTTGACAGTGTTCCGTCTCTTATTGCTTTTTTAACGGCACATCCAGGTTCGGTTTCATGCAAGCAATCAGAAAATTTACACTGCATCTCAAGTTCTACAATATCACTGAAAAGATCAATCAATCCTTCTCCAGCATCCCATAACTGCAGTTCCCTCATTCCGGGATTGTCTATAATTAAACCGCCGTTTTCTAAAAGGATTATTTCTCTTTCAGTTGTGACATGCCTTCCTCTGCTGTCTTTTTCCCTGATTTCACCGACATTTTGTCTTTCATAACCTTCAAGAATATTGATAAGTGTAGATTTGCCCACACCCGAGGATCCTAAAAGTGTCACTGTTTTACCATCTTTAAGATAAGGTGATAGTTGTTCAATGCCTTCATTCTCTATAGAACTAATAGCAACCACTTTTGTATTAGGTGCAATCTCTTGAACGTCTCTTATTTTACTCTCAACATCTTTGCAAATATCTAATTTACTTAGAACCACTACTGGCTCTATTTTGCTTTCATTGGCGATAGCAATGTATCGTTCTATCCTTCTTAAGTTAAAATCTTTGTTTAATGAGGTAACTATGAAAACAGTGTCAATATTTGTGACAATTATCTGTTCTTCGGTAACATTCCCCGCTCCTTTCCTGGAAAATTTGTTTTTCGAGGTAGAATTACATGTATAACAGCAGAACCTATGTCATCTTTAGATATGGCCACCCAATCCCCTACTGCGGGAAGTTCTCCATTTTGACGCAAATTACCTGAAACTCTTGCACGGACCTCTTCAGCTTTAGTATACACTTTATAACCGTTTTTATATACAGTTGAGACCCTTGCTGGTTCATATAACCCTACATACTCCCTAAAATGTTCACCAAAAAAGGCATTCCATCCAAATTTCTTTAATAAATTATTCAATTTAATATCTCCATTTTATTAATA
>JASEJL010000157.1 GCA_030016465.1 Patescibacteria group bacterium
AAGAAATATGATGAAAGTGTTGTATTGACACACGTTCCTGTTGCTGATGAAGTGATAATCATTGTAAACAAGAAGTGTGAGGATGATGATTGCCGTGTAAACGAAGCAGAGCGGTTTTTAAAGTTTTATGATGGTGTTTTGAGAAAAATTGTGATTAAATAGTTATTTATATTTCATCTTATTATTCTATTATCAAATAATGGGTAGATATTTGACATAAATTGCTTTTTTAGACCAGTCGAACACTTTTTCGTATTCGGGATAAACTTGAGTTATTGTTTCGGTAAATTTATCGAAAATAAATATATTTGAAAAGTAAGAAACGTCATCAATGATTTTTTGTTTCAAATTACCAATGATACAAATATCATTTAATCCTAAACCTTCTGCAAAGATTATTAACCATTTTTGGCTTAAATTTTTCCTTATATAATTTGAGGATAATTTATTTTTATGTAAAATAATGCTTTCGACGGTTTCTTCTGAATTAGATATTAGACTTGACTGTAAATGAGCAGGCCACCATAAATATTGATCTTTTGGATAAATATTTTTTAAATAAATATATTCAACATATTTTCTTACTAAATCAAAGTTTTTTCCTTCAATTTTATGAGTATATATGCCTTTTGAAGGATTTAAATCCATATAATTATTATCAACAATATTAACTAATTCTCTGATGAAAGAATCGCCATATATTAAATGATTCAAGTTTTGCTTTTGTTTGAAATGTATTACGCCATATATGTGCTTATAAGATTCATTTCTTTTTAATAATTCATCCCTCAGTTTTTGAGCAAATCTTTTCCATTCAACAAAGAATTTTTTGCCTTTATTAGGGTTTTCCTCGAAAAATTGGTCTGAATAATATTTTGTGACTTCACATCCAACGTTTAAATTACTTGGAAATTTGATGATTAAATCGGGTTTCTCTGATTCTATGATGTCGATGTATTCTATTTGTAATCTAAGGAGAAAATTCTTTACTATTTCTTTCTCTTCTTCTTTCTTTGGTTCTTGGTCTTTGAGGAATATTTTAGATGCATAATCATCTTTATATTTCTTTTCCATTAGATCCACTCATCATAGCATCGTTTAACATTTTTAAAATAAATAGTTCGCTTTAAGAATTCTTTTGGGTTTTCTTTATTTTAGAATTCGCATTTTATTTGGGTTCATCCTTTTTCAAAGGATGAGCGGACCCGCCGGGATTTGAACC
>JASEJL010000116.1 GCA_030016465.1 Patescibacteria group bacterium
AACTTTATTTTTATTTTAACAAAATGGACATAAAATATCGCATTCATGATCTTTATCTGTAATTCTCGAAAGCGAACAACCTCCACCACATTTTTCTAAAAATTCACACTCTTGGCATTCTTTTGGAAGCCATCTTCTGTTTCTAAAGTCGACTAAAGTAGGATTTTTCTTCCAAAACTCTTGCAAATTCTTAATCTTAAAAATATTACCTAATAAAAACCTTCTATCAGCCCCACATCTTGCCATATACCCATTAAAATTTATAGACCCTTTAATAAAACCCCACTCGCATGCTTTAGTTTGTAAGTATCTATATTTTTCTGGAATTATACATAAAGGGAAAATGTCTTCAAAATCAATTTTCAAGTCATATTTTTCTTTGATTTTGTGCAATTGCTCAAAAATTATAGGTATTTGTTCTTTTGCTACAGAAAATTTTAATGTATTTGCTGCTCGCCCACAAGGAATCACTCGCTGAACTACTAATTCTCTAATTTTTATTTTTTCGTTTTCAATTAAATTTTTAATAATTTCAAATATTTTATTATAATTTTGTTTGTGAAGAGAAATAGCAATTGTTACTTTTTTTCCATTTTCATTCAGGAACTTGATATTTTTAATTAGAACATCATAAGCCCCCCTTCTTCCAGCTTCGTTATCATGTTCTTCTTCTGTAGAACCTAAAACTGTAGCCTGAAAGTCATCAATATTATCTAAGAAGAAAACTAAATTTTGTCCAAATTCCAGTGTGTTTGATAAAATAAAGAGTTTTAAATTAAGTTTTTTAATTAGCTTTGCAACTTCTTTTAAATATGGATATGTGCATGGATTTCCACCAACTCGAAGAATCTCTTTTATTTTACTTTTTGCCAATTTTTCTATGACTCCTTTAACTTTTTCAAGGGGCGGATGTTTTTCTCTTTCCTCATCTCTAATGTAACAATAAGGGCATCTATTCTCACAAACGTAAGTCAGGTGAAATGCTACATATTTTAGTTGCTCCATATTATTTAGTTAAATCTTGTATATTTAATAAAGTTTCTCTTTTGCCCGCCGTAGCCCGATTGCATATAACATCATATCAGCTTAAACAAAATGCAAGGCGTAGCCGAGCATTTAGGTGAGGAACCACAAGTTCCAAACCATTTAAGCCGTGTTAAATTCCTCGAACGGAATGAAGTGTAGCGAGAGCGCAGCGTGGCACAACTGAAAGGAGCGAGTTCAAAAAATATTTTTCAATCAATTGCATTTTGATAGGCTTTTCCCAGATCCAGATAAATATAAATTTGTTTTTTGTTTTAGATTTTGGGCAGAGGGGATTAGAAGGTGAATGCCAAAAATTCAAAACTCCTTATTATTCTTTAGTTTCGGTAATATCTATACCAAATTCTTTTTTGTAAAAATCTACGAATTTTGGTTCATGTGAAACCATCCTACGAGCAAATTCTAAAGTAGTATCGTGGACATCCACCTTTATCCCAAATTCTTCTGCATATTTCCATTTCAAAAATAAATGAATCCAATTATAAGCATTTCTTTCTGCTTTTTCGTCAACGGGGTTAGTCAGGAGATCAATATCTAAATCAGAATTAATTCCAAATCTTTTTATGTCAGTCATCATCGAACCTGAAAAGGTATAGCCGAGCACTGGAACTTTTTGTTTGACTTCTTCCACAAAACTGTTGCCAATTTTCGATCTTTGCTCTTTTAATCGAAGTTTGTCTTCTATCGACAAAATAGTTCTAGACCTTGTTTCTAATTCTGCAGCTTCTTTCCAGTAATTTTCAGCAGTTTCTATTTCACCTTCTTTTGTTGGAATATTTCCTTTTCTTTGCATCAAAAACTGATATAATTCTGGCAAATCTTTTTTGATTTCCGTTAATCTCTCTTGATTAAGGTGAATAATAAAAGGTAAAATTTTAAAAGAAGTATGTAATTTTTGGTATAGTTTTTTCTCTTGTTCGTCGGTTCCCAAAAATACTAAATCAACATCAAAGGTATAACCAAAATCGGTTCTATCAAGCACAGGCGGTGCTAAAACAACCAAATCTTCCGGGATTCCCAAAGCCGCCAATACATTTTTCAAAATAATTATTCTTCTATCATATTCTTTCTCTAATCTTTCTCTTATTTCTCTCCCTTCTGGAGTTTTAGATAGCTCAAATTTTACCTCTGTATCTATACTCTCTAAGTCAGGTTTCTCTAAATTGTTAGCCTCTTTAAAAAGAAAAATATTTTTTGAATTGCGGATAACAAGTTTTAACCGCACCTATTTAAAACTTGCTT
>JASEJL010000158.1 GCA_030016465.1 Patescibacteria group bacterium
ACGATTTCCTCCCCGCCGCGCCAATGGCGCGGGCGGGAAATGAGCTAAATTCTCGCGCAGCTAAAAGAATTTTATATGAAAAAGAAAATAATAATTCTGGTTATAATTTTAATTTTGATTGGAGGGGGAATATATCTCTTTTACCTTTATTCCAAGAAAACGCCAGAAAGATTAGAAAGTGCGATAGAAAATAGAGTTATAAACGGCATGAATAAGATTCAGAATTTGGCTAAAGCGATTTATGAAGAAAATAAAGAATATAGCAAGGTGAGTTGTCTCCATCAAAAGTTAACTTCTATTTGTAAAGAACTCAACCTTTGGCTAGGAAAGGAACCAATTATTTATTCTTCTTCGGAAGCATACTGCAGCTATACAGAATTACAGCCAGGAGAATATTATTGCATAGATAGTACTGGATTTGCTAAAAAAATTACTACAAATTCCGGTGAGACGAACTATTGTGATGGGATAACTTTTGCATGTAAAAAAGAAGAGATAAACGATGAAACCGTCAATTGGAAAACTTATAAGAATGAAGACTACGGATTTGAAATAAAGTATCCTTCTGAATGGGTAATTATAAAAGAGGGCATGCAACCGAAAACGGGTTTGAATTATTACGTTGTATTTGCTGATGAAGAAGAAATAGAAATTCACAAAGAAAAACCAGCTGGAGAAATTTTGTGTCTAGCGGGAGTGGGTGTCTATAATAATGATAAAGATTTACCTCTTTATGATTGGGTAATTGAAAAATGGGGTAAACCAGAGAATATAGAATTAGGAAAAATAAGCGAAATTCAAATTAATAATTTAAAAGGAATAAGATACGAATTCTTGAGCATGGGGATAAGAACAAATATTTTACTTTCCCGAAATAGCAAAATAATAAATATACAAACTACATTTGATGGTTGTGACAATCTTCATACGATTTTTAATCAAATGCTTTCCACTTTTAGGTTTTTGGAGTGAGATTTAAACCGGGAGATTTGTTTTTTAACGAGCTTTTTATAGCTTTTTTCTTATTTTTAAAATTCTTTTAGCTGTGCTAAAATTTAGCTCATTTCCCGCCCGCGCCATTGGCGCGGCGGGGAGGAAATCGTGTCAGTAAGCTTTACTAAAATAGGTTGGACTATTATTAATTATTGGCCACTCGTAGTTTCGGAGGCAAACTTCGATTTATTCTTTTTAAAACCCCGCCCCTTG
>JASEJL010000167.1 GCA_030016465.1 Patescibacteria group bacterium
CAAGCGAGGAACCTTACCAGGGCTTGAAAGGCTAGTGAAATCCTGATGAAAGTCAGGACTACCCACAAGGACACTAGCCCAGGTGCTGCATGGTTGGTCCTAAACCAAAATTGGTGAAGGAGACGACCCTTTCCGCCCTAAGGCGGATTGAAAAACCAGCTCATAACGGTGAAACCCAATCTCTTTTATGTTAAAATAGAAAAATGGGCAATACCGTGGGAAGTGCGAACACTAATTTTTGTAATTTCTTTTCGAATGAAAAAGATGCTTATATTCTCGGTCTTTTTTGTGCTGATAGTTATTGGTGGGCAAGCTCAGTTGGATTAAGCAATACCGATCCCGATTTGATTGAGAGATTTAGAAAATTTTTGGAAACACATTTTCCAAAAAATAGAATAAAATTTAACAGAAATCACTTATTTGTGAATAGCCGACCATTATTGAAAGAATTCAGAAAAGCCCAAATAAGTTTAGAAAACCTAAAAAGACCGAATGTAATTAAAGCATATTTCGCCGGACGTTTCGATGGCGATGGCTCGATTAATAATAATTTACGAAGCGATTGCCGGATTGTTTATGGAAGAAAAAGCGAAGCCGAGAAAGACAAAGAAATTCTTGAAAGAATTGGTATCGATAATGTAAAAGTTTATTATTACAAAACTGCAAAGACATTTTGCCTTTATATTTCACGCTACGAAGCGAAGAAATTTTTAGAAAGTATTGTATCTTATTCAGTGAAGTTGCAAAAATTAGTGTTCGCACCCTGTAGAGACTTGACTCTCGTTAGGGCCAAGAGAGTTTAATGGAAGTAAATTCCATTACACGCTGGTTCCCAAAAATAAATTTGGGAAATGGTATAGTCCATACCCCGATGAAAATCGGGGAAGAATATGGTCGTCAGCAGGTGCCTTGAGGCGCATGCTTAGATGCCGGAACCTGCGCAACCCTTACCCTATGTTTTATCTGTCATAGGGGACTGCCCCCCACCAATTTTTGGAGCGCAAGAACAAAGATTTCTTAAAA
>JASEJL010000135.1 GCA_030016465.1 Patescibacteria group bacterium
AGAATCGATCAGGAGTTTAAGCATCTAACAGAAAATGTTAGCATATCTTGTCCCCGGTGTCAATGGTGATGTTACAAGTATGATTACGACTGGGAAAACAGAAGTTCAAGTGCAAGAATAAAAGCTGTGGTTATCAGTTTATTCCCGGAAGGTTGCTGCGAGAAAGAAAAGTTAGTCCTCAGATTTCTTGTCCTTTATGTGACAGATTAATGCACCAGCATAAAGTCAGGGATGGTTATGTTGAGATACCGTTGTTCTGGTCATCGGGCTTAATCAGAATCAATTGCTTTCTTGGTCAACAGAGTAATTCTTCATAATTTCTTTAGACAAAGAAGGGAGCTAAATAGCTTGAGGCCGGCTGAAGCAGTAGGATTTGTCTTTCCCAAGAACAAAAAACATTTTGCTAATTGGCTTTAAGGGTTTAAAATTGAAAAAGAGCTTTTGATTTCCTGTAATGACTAGATTCCAGGGTAGATCAGTTTGGAAAAAATGAGTTTTCCAAACTGATTGGTCTCTAGAACCTAGTAGACTTTTATCAATCTTAATCAGTGAAAGTTAGAGATTTCGTTCTCTCTAGGTGTTACCTTGTCTTTCATTCTAGTTGCGAAAGAACCAATATTTTAGAGAAATAGCAATATTAAAGAGCTGTCTCCAATATTATTGTTATTATACTAAATTAACAAATTTTGTCAAACGTTTGACCTTTTTGGAGATATTATTTATAACTAAATTAGTCTAAGAATTTTGATAAAAGGAGTCAAAAGATGACCCCCAATTAATTAATATGCTAAAAGGAGGGATGAGTTTAGTTGGTCGGAGGTCAGAAGTTCCAGTATATATTAATAAAATATATTAAAATGTTATCAGAAAAAGAGAAAAACCATTCTTTCTCTTAGGCCGGAAATGATGATCTCGCCTCAGTTTAGAATTTTTATGAAGGAAGGTTTTAAAAGGTAGTCTTGATCCAGAGAAAACCTATACAGAAGAAATAAGACCAAAAAACTGAACTTCAAATAGAATATGTAAAAAATCACTCATTTTTATTAGAGTTAAAGATATTTATTAAGACAATATTAAGGGTATTTTATGGATACTCTCGAAAACTATAAAAAAATTGCTCGGCAAGCAAGGAAAACCGTCCTTCGTTTGATTTACAAAGCCCAGACAAGCCATATAGGCAGTAATTTTAGCTGCGTTGATTTACTGACAGTACTTTTTGAAAAAGCGGATTTAGACAAAGATAAAATAATTTTGAGCAAGGGTTGGGCCGCCGCCACCCTTTACTATTTTTTATGGAGAGAAGGCAGGATTACAGAAAAAGAGCTAAATAGTTATTGCCAGCCCGGCAGCAAATTTATTGGTTTGGCCGAACCTATAATTCCTGAGATTCCGGCAGCTGGGGGTAGCATGACTTATGGATTGCCCTTTGGAGTTGGTTTTGCTCTAGCAAAAAAATTCAAAGAAGAAAAAGGAACAATTTATGTGATAGAGTCAGACGGCGGCATGCAGGGAGGCCAGACCTGGGAAGCAATCCAAATAGCCGCCCAACATAAACTAAATAATTTATTTCTGATAGTTGATGATAATTCCTTGCAGGCGATGGGCGAAACCAAAAGAATATTAAATATTCATCCTCTTGACAAGAAATTAAGAATTTTTGGCTGGGATGTAAAAAAAATAAACGGCCATAATTTTAGGCAAATTGAAACGGCGCTTTCCCTTAAAACCAAAAAACCCTTGGCCATAATTGCCAAAACCGTAAAAGGATATCCGATCTCATTTATGAGCGGAAATAATCTTTATCATTACAAGAATTTAAGCAAAAAAGAATATCTTAACGCTTTA
>JASEJL010000151.1 GCA_030016465.1 Patescibacteria group bacterium
AATAGTCTATTCCAATCCTGAACTCATTTTGCCTCTCTCTGAAAAATGGAGTAAGAGCGAGAATAAGTGGCTCAGGCGTTTTGGGGTCGTGACTTTGCGAGGCTATAAAAAAGTTAAAACTACTAATAAAGTCTTTAAGATTCTTGATAGTATTATGGATGATGGTGAGAAAGATGTGAAGAAAGCTGTGTCATGGGTTTTGAGAGAAATAACAAAGAAAAATCCTGATGAAGTGAGTAAGTTTCTAATAAAATGGGCAAAAACAAATCCGAATAGAGATACAAGATGGATAATAAAGGATGGAATGAAGAAACTATCCAAAGAGAATCAAAGTAAAATTCTATCTATTTTAGGCTGATAAAATGGTAAAATTTGTTGAAATTGAAGCGAAAAGCATTTTACAAAAAAAGAAATTTAGAGATGATTGGTTTTGGAATCGCTATAATCTTAATCCTTATAGGGGCTGTCAGTTTGCTTGTAATTACTGTGATGCCATAACAGAGAAATACTTGGTGCATAAAGATTACAAGGATTTTTCAAGGATAATCTACGTAAAAAAGAATGCCCCTGAGGTTTTAGAAAAAGAGGTTAAAAAGGTCAAACCAGATGTTGTGGCTATGTCTGGGGTAACGGATCCCTATCAACCTGCTGAAAGAAAGTATGAACTAACGAGAAAAATATTGGAGATTTTAGCAAAGCACAAATTTCCAGTTCATATCATAACAAAAAGTGATTTAGTGCTGAGAGATATTGATTTACTCCGAAAAATAGCGGATGAAACTTGGTGCACGGTTTCTTTAACCATAGTAACTTTTAATCACGAGTTATTACCGCTGTTAGAACCATTTGCTCCTTCCCCGGAAAAAAGATTGAATGCAATCAAGAAATTAAACGAAGAGGGAATACAAGCTGGTGTTGATTTTACACCAATAGTTCCCTATCTTTTGGATAAGGAGAAGGATATCGAAGAAGTGATTAAAAGGGCATCAGAACATACAAAATACATTTTAATCGGTGCATCAATGACTTTAAGAAGCAATCAACGTCTAAGATTCTTAGAATTGTTGAAGAAAAATTTTCCAGAAGTTGTAGAGAAATATGAAAAATTATATGGCAAACAAGGAAGTCCTCCACCCAATTATATCATAAGGTTGAATAAATGTGCATTTGAGTTTTGTAAGAGATACAGGATAAACAATTACATTCAACCACCAAGCTTTGAAAGATCTTTGAAACAGAAAACTTTGATACCAAGAGACTATGATAGGAATAATTTTAAAGTGGCATCTCTTTTATTGCTAATAGCTTTTTTCAAAGAGTTTAAATCAGCGAATCCCTATTCAGCGTGGGCATATCATAAAGCTTCCCAAAATATAGAAAACTTGAATGAGAGCATAAAAGATATTTGTGAAAGAGGAGAATTAAGAAAAATTCACGGGGTTGGAGAGAGTATTATTAAAGTCATCGAGGATTTTTTGGTAAACGAGAGAAGTGAAAGAT
>JASEJL010000104.1 GCA_030016465.1 Patescibacteria group bacterium
CCCAGACAAATATCTTCTTGTTTAAATATAGAAATAGTTATTGAGAACTGAGTGCTTGGTGCTCAAGGTGATAGTAAAATTTACTTCGCATTGGGCTCGTAAATTTTAATCACATTCGCATGGGTCAGCAAATTCATCCAAAATCTTATAGGTTAGGTATTAATAGACGATGGGAGTCTCGTTGGTTTAATTTGAAAGAGGCCCCAAAGTTATTGGAGGAGGATTATAAAATTCGCCAATTTATTTATGAAAAAGCTAAAGCCTGCAGGATAGAGAGCATAGATATTGAAAGAAAAACAAAGGATATTAAAATCATTGTTAAAACCGCTCGCCCGGGATTGCTTATTGGTCGTCAGGGCCAGGGGATTGAAGCTTTGCAAAATGGTTTGGCAAAATTATTAAAAACAAAATCACGCATTGATATTTCTATAGAAGAAATCAAGCATCCGGAAATATCAAGCAAAATAGTAGCCCAGAACATTGCTGAAGACCTGGAAAAAAGAGTGTCATACAGGAGAGTTCTTAAACAGTATTTAACCAAAATAATGCAGCGCAAGGAAGTTTTAGGAGTTAAAATTATGGTTTCAGGAAGATTAGACGGCATAGAAATTGCTCGTAGGGAATGGTTAAAAGAGGGAAAATTGCCATTATCCACATTAAGAGCAGACATTGATTATGGTTTTACTGAAGCGCATTGTACTTATGGAACGATAGGAATAAAAGTATGGATTTATAAAGGAGAAAAGTTCTAATTATGATATGAATGATGCGAATTTTATGCTAATCTACAAATATGCCAATGTAAAAATAAAGTATTCGCATATTAGCATCATTCACATTCATTCCTAGATTAGTATCATGTTATATCCGAAAAAAGTTAAACATCGGAAGTGGCAAAAAGGTGTTTCAAAAGGAATTGAAACTCGGGGAACCGAATTGAATTTTGGCTCTTTTGGTTTAAAAAGTTTAGGAACAAAATGGATTTCTGCTCGCCAGATTGAAGCTAGCCGGCGGGTGATTTTGCGTTATCTAAAAAAAGGAGGAAAACTTTGGATTAGAATTTTTCCGGCAAAGCCAGTTACCAAAAAAGGAGTTGAAGTTCCAATGGGTGGCGGAAAGGGTCAAGTTTCTCATTATGTTTTTCCAATTAAACCAGGCCGAATTATTTTTGAATTAGAAGGAGTAAAAGAAACAGTTGCTAGAGAGGCTTTAAAGATGGCAGCCGACAAATTACCAGTCAAAACAAAATTTATTAAACGCTAATTTGCACGAATCTACCACAAATTTCACTAATATTTATTCGTGATATTTGTGCTCAAATTAGTGAAAATTCGCGATGGCAAAGCTACAAGAATTGCATCAAAAGACCAAAACTGAGCTCCAAAAACTTTTACAGGACAATCGGGCAAACTTACGTCAACTTCGTTTTGATTTGGCAGCCGGTAAGATAAAGAACGTGAGGGAAATTCGTAAAATCAAAAAAGATATTGCTAGGATTCTGACATTATTGAAAGAAAAAGAATAAATTTCCTTTTAGGAAGGAAAGCCGAAAGGAAACCTTTGGTGTTCTTTCGCAGCTCAGTAAAAAATGTGAGAAAAATTAGAAAAATTAGAAAAGACATAGCAAAAATATTAACCATATTAAATCAAACCTTAAAATAAAAAAAATTCGCAATCCGTTAATTCGTTAATTAAAAAATTGGACAATTAACGGATTAAAGAATTAACGAATTATGCCAAAGAAACAGTTAAAAGGAACTGTGGTATCCAATAAAATGCAAAAAACAGTTGTTGTTGAGGTTGAAAGATTGAAAAAACATCCGAAATATAAAAGAAGATACAGAGTTCGAAAAAAATACAAGGCCCACAATGAAAAAGGAGAATATCATATTGGGGACAAAGTTGTTATTGAGGAATGCCGACCGATTTCAAAAGAGAAACATTGGCGTGTAATAGGTAAAGCTTTTTAGCTTTTTAGCTTTTTAGCTTTTTAGGATTTAGGAAATGTTTTCTAAAAAGCTAAGAAGCTAACTCCTAATAAGCTAGAATTATGATTCAGCCAAGGACAATGTTAAAAGTTGCTGATAATACCGGAGCCAAGATTCTCCAGTGTTTTCATATTTTAGGTGGCTACAAAAGGAGATATGGCCAACTGGGCGATGTGATTGTCGGAACGGTCAAAAGAGCTGAGCCACGAAGGTTAGTTAAAAAACATGATGTGGTCAGGGCGGTAATTATTCGACAAAAAAAATCCTTTCGCCGGCCAGAGGGTACCTATATTCGATTTGATGACAATGCCTGTGTTATTCTGGAAGGAAAAACAAAAGACCCTAAAGGAGGAAGAATTTTAGGTCCGGTGGCTAGAGAAGTAAAAGAAAAAGGCTTTGAGAAAGTAGCCGCTTTGGCTGAAGAACTTGTTTAACCCTACGAATTACGAATAGTTTCGAATTACGAATAACATTTTTGAGCTTCTCCTTTTTAATTCGTAACTCGGTAAAATTCGTAATTTGTAGGAATTTATGAAAATAAAAAAAGGTGATACAGTTTTAATAATAAGTGGCAAGGATAGGGGGAAAAAAGGTAAGATTTTGAAGGTCTTTCCGAAAGAAGGAAAAGTTTTGGTTGAGGGAGTTAATTTAATGAAAAAGCATCAAAAATCAAGAAGGGCAGGAGAGAAAGGTCAGATTATTCAGTTACCAAAACCCATTGATGTTTCAAATGCCAAACTAATTTGTCCTAA